>CAZBSJ010000188.1:1316-3775 GCA_964494165.1 uncultured Nitrospiraceae bacterium | reverse complement strand
ACTATTTCAGGTTCTCTGCCATTGATAAGCCGGGAGTTCTGTCTAAGATATCAGGGGTTCTCGGTAACTACGATATAAGCATTGCTTCTGTTATACAAAAGGGCAGAAAGGCCGGGGAAGCTGTTCCGCTGATAGTCCTTACCCATACTGCTAAAGAAAAAGACGTTATTAAGGCAGTCACTGAGATAGACAAGCTCCCAGTTGTAGCTGACAAGACTCTTTATATAAGAGTTGAGGGTAAAGAATAACAGGCAGAGTTTTTGGGGAGATATCTAAGTTATGTGTCTGGCAATCCCTTCAAAGATAATATATATTGACGGTTTTAAGGCAACCGTGGATGTTTATGGCGCACGGCGCGATATTAACCTAATGCTCATGCCTGAGGATGTGGGTATAGGCGATTATGTGCTGGTACATGCAGGTTTTGCCCTACAGAAAGTAGAACAGGATGCAGCTGAAGAAGCCCTTGAAACAATAAAAGGCATTATAGAAGAGGAAAGACTAAATAGCGGGACTAATGGCTGAGGAATGGGCAGAGGTCTTCATTACCTGCGACCCTATAGAGGCTGAGATGATAAAAGACCTGCTCGAAAGCGGGGGAATTCCTGTAGTTTTAAGGTCTTCGAAGGTAGGCCCGTATCCTGTGAATCTAGGTAAAATGGGTGAGATCAAGATATTGGTCAGGAAAGATGACAGGCAAGCAGCTGAAGAATTTATAAATGGGTAAAAAGGCAGTTTTATCTATAAAACATATTGACTTTTTTATGAAAGGGATGTAATAATATCTGCTGAAGATTCAGAAGTTTTTGTATGTGAACAAAGGCCACAAAGACTTTTAGCTTTGAGGCTTTTTTTATGAGTAAACGTTGACCTTCTGAGCTTTAGTTTAAAAGGAGGTAAACAGAATGGCAAAAGGAACAGTAAAGTGGTTCAATGAGTCAAAGGGTTTTGGTTTTATAACAAGCGAAGACGGCAGCGATGTATTTGTCCACTATTCTTCGATTCAGGGCAACGGATTCAAGTCTCTTGCCGAAGGCGATTCAGTAAGCTTTAATACCGAAAGCGGGCCAAAAGGTCCAAAAGCAGTAAATGTAGTAAAGCTATAATTGACGCAAATCTCCCCCCTGCACATGCGGGGGGGAGTTCTATTTTAGGGACATGGCACAAAAACAAAATTATCTAACAAAATTAGAGCAGAACAAGAAGAAAAGGCTGGCTTCAAGGCTTGTTTCTGCAAAGTACCCGAACATATCCGGCATAGTGATAAACATCACCTACTATCACAATGTATCAGATCAGATACTGATGCACCGCACTATCAATGTCACACCGCAGGATCATGCATATTTTAATATTGAATGCATGACAAAAGACTGCATGGACGGAGGATTTGAACTGGGCTCAGTTATTTCCGGTCTTATCAAGAATCACAAAAGAGTAGCCCGCGGGCGATTAATCTGCAAGGGAAAAGGCAACTCTCTCGGGCCGGAACACGCAAGCGTCTCTTACGAAGTACATATTAAGTACTAGTAAGAACCATTAATTTACAAACCTTTCTCTCACAAAAAAACCAATGTAATAAGAATCAGTTTTTTGGCAGTACAGATAAACTGGCAGGATTAGACGTTTTCTACCATTTCCCACACGCCGCAGGGACAGATGCCTGCGCAGAATCCGCAGCCGATGCATTTGTCTTCGTCAACAACATACTCGTATGAACCGTTTTTGTGATCTACCCTGCTTATTGCACCCCAGTAGCAGGTTGCTTCGCACATGTGGCAGTCACGGCATGTTGCGCATGACATGCATTTGTTGGCTTCTTTTTCAGGTGTGAAGTCTCCGGTACAGACATCATAGTACTCTGTCTTTATCTTTTCGTATGCTATAGGCTGTTTTATCTCTGGCCATCTTGGTGCATGCATTATCTGGTAATTAACATTGTCTGCCGCAAGCCGTCCGTGACCTATCGCATGTGTTACCAGGCCAAGCCCTGTAACATCACCGATTGCATAGACCTTAACATCTGATGTCTGATAGTTCTGATTGACAGTAATCCAGCCCTTTTCAGTATGCACTGAAGGCGGAAGGAAATCGAGCATCGGTATATCCCCGATTGCCAGTATTACAAAATCTGCATCTATTGATGAGCCGTCCTTGAAATATAGTTTGCTCCCATTTTTGTCAAATTTTTCAGTAAATTTGGGCCATAATATCTGTGTGCCTTTTGCAGTCGCAATCTTCATCTCTTCTCCAAAGGCCGCCGGTTTTTGTATATCAACTGCTATAACTGATTGCGCACCGAGATTATACGCTTCTGAGGCAACGTCCATGCCAACGTTTCCAGCTCCGATCACAACGACTTTTTTGCCATTGAGATCATATCTTTTACCGAGATTGATGTCCTTCAGAAAATCATATGCTGAAATGGTGTCATCTGATCCCGGGAAAGATATTTTCCT
>CAZBSJ010000188.1:0-1216 GCA_964494165.1 uncultured Nitrospiraceae bacterium | reverse complement strand
GGGGCCGGCAAGTCAAGCGATAGCTTTCCTAATCTGCTGATATCGAGAGGTTTATCCAGCCTTGCCCTTGTGCAGCTCTGCATGCAGATGTTGGGGCAGATTTCTCCGCAGACAGTAGCGGGCAGGGGGCTGTACTGCAATACAAGCTCCAGTGCCTCATTGAGTTTTCCTTCTCTTATTAAAGAGGCTCTTTTATGAGAAGGGATATGTGTTGGGCACGCGTAAGCGCACGGGGGAGCAAATTTTTCATTCGCCCATATTGGTTTATTTCTTCTGTCATTGCCTGTTGTGATATAAGGCAGTAAAGTAAGTTCATGATCCAGATATTCAGCGAAAATGCCGCCAGTTCCAACCTCTTTTTCCCAAAGGTCTGTCCTGAAATCTGTGGTAGACATCTTGAACCACCTTCGGGCTCTTTTTTCCTGAGGAGTATATGCTATGAGTTTTTTCCAGCTGTCAGGAGAACTGGTAAGTTCTTTGTAGTAAGATGCTCTGTCAATCGCTTCCAGAAATGGCTTCATATTAGTTATGAGCCATTCCCAGTCCTGGGAAGTGAGATCAACGAGTTTAACGTCCTTATCGCTGTATCCCTGAATAGGACCTCTGAAAAATATGGTGCCTCCGACCATTCCAATGCATGGACGGTAACCTATGATGTTCTTAGGATTTCTTGGGTTTACTCCGCATACTACTGAGATACCTCCGGCCTTGAACTCTGCAAATGAATCTCCGACATCCCTGAAATACCATGACTGAGGAGGATCAAAACGTGGGTTATGTTTTGTCATTGTATCGCAGCGCGCACCGCCGCTGCCCTGAACATAAAGTATTCCCTGTGCTGCAGCATTCCAGGCCCCGTTTGAAACATCTCCAAGAACTGTTATCTTTGCACCGCAATTAATCCAGCCAATGTCATCAGAAGTGCTCCCCTTAACAATAATCTCAGTCCCCGGCATTCCCATGCTTCCCAGTCTTTGGCCTATCGGACCCTCAACAGTTATCTTTATTGTCTCGCCTTTTGGCCAGATACGGCCGCCGATTCCATGCTGTCCGTCAGCAATTATATGAAGTTCTCTTGCGCCTTCCTGAACAGACTGCTGAATCTGTTCTTCAAGAATACGCGAAGAAACCCTGCTGCCCTTTACATTGCCGTGTATAGTTATAACTGCAGAGTTAAGAGTTGAAAGCGAAGAATTTTTCTTCATTTTTAACTTTT
>CAZBSJ010000187.1:0-3796 GCA_964494165.1 uncultured Nitrospiraceae bacterium | reverse complement strand
AAGTTAAAAAAATAGATATATTCCCAGGTCAAAATACATTTCAGAAATATTTTATTCTTTAGCTATATCTTTCGTTCCAGCAGTTTCGCGAACTGTTCAAGATGCTTTTTCTCTTCGCTTGAAAGGACGTCAAAAATCTTTTTTGTCCTTTCATCTGACATGCGGTGCTTTAGTTTCAAATACAGATCATAGGCATTGGCCTCCAATGATATCGCCAATTCAAGAACATCTGAGATGTTTTTCCCCTTAACCCATTCCAGAGCTTCGCTTACTTGCATTCCTCCCTCCATTATGTCATGAAGAGATTTGTCTTTGATAAGCGGCTGCGGAAAGTCGCCTGATGGCTTTTCCCCTGTAAGGTCGCTGTATAAATCAAAAAGTGTTTTTTTGTGATGTTCTTCTGCATTTGCAAGGTTTTTGAATAACTTTACGGCATCTTCGTCTTTAATTATCTCAGGAACAGAAGAGTAAAATTTTTTTGACCCGTCTTCAAGAATCCATGCAAGTGCAATAAGTTTTTCAGGGTCAGCAGCGCTTTCGAAATATGCCATTCCTGATTCAGGAACGCCTGAGGCTGTCAATCCTTCCCAGGCCCTTATTCCGCCGCTCATGCTGAAGACGTCATCGAATCCGATTTCCGCTAATGCTGAAGCTGCTGCACGGCTTCGCATACCAGACCCGCAATATGTTATTGTCGGTTTGGCAGAGTCAAGCTCACCGCCGCGGTCGCTGATCTCTCCCACAGGTATCAGCTTTGCCCCTGGAATATGCCCCCTTTCGTATTCCTTTGGCTGTCTTACGTCTACAAGGTTGTATTCACCTGAATCTTTTTTCTTCAGAAACTCCCTGACTTCTTCTGCCGACATTACCTTAACAGGTTTGAAATAATCAGCTACTCCCATGATGTCACCTCTCTAATAAATTTTATTCTTCAAGTTCTCCTGAAACCTGGAACTTGCGCATAAAATTGCGGTCTATATAGTCTTTGATCCTGAAAGCAATCCTTCCATCCCATATCATGTTTTTCCTGCAAAAAATCCCGCGTCCGTCTCCGAGGTTGAAGATCAGCAGATAATTTTTCTGAGGGACAAAGGGCATGAATCTTTTATCAGAAAGAGCGGCATGGAGATTCCTGTAAATAACAGGGTTTTCTCTAACCGCATACACGCCCACTCTGGCAAGTGAATGGCCTTCAAGGCTTATGCAGTCGCCGCCTCCGAATATTTCCGGATAATCGACGCTCTGCAGAAATCTGTTTACGAGCAGTCCGCCGTCTTGGCCTGTTGCAAGCCCTGATTTAGCGAAGAGTTCCGGGGGCTTTACTCCTACAGCAAGGAATCCTATGTCGTAATCTATTTCATTGCCGTTATCAAGAAATATCTTGCTGTTCTGAAGGCTCGTCATGTGCGCGCCCTCAATTACCTGTATCCCTCTATCGTTGAATGACTTTATTGCCAGCATCCTCACCTTTTCAGGGAAATTTTTTAAAAGCCTTGTCCCTGCCAGGATGGTAATCTCTGCTTTCCCATTATTATCTTTTATAAGCCTCCAAACATTGCCTGTTATCTCAACACCGGCAGGCCCGCCGCCGGTTACAACTATCTGCAATGCTCCCTTGCTCAGGCTGTCCAGTATGCGCTCCTTTGCTTTAAGCAGATTAATGATGGGCTTTACAGGGAACATGTTATCAGAAGATATTCCATTTGCAGGGACTACGCTTCCGATGTTGAACGAAACTGTGTCATATTGGACTTCATTGCCTGATTTAAGAAAAAGTCTTTTGTTTGCAGCGTCTATTCTTTCGACTGTGTCCTCGATAAACTTTCCTTTTCTGTCTTCCACCATTTTTCTTATGTTAAACCGTATCTCCTTAGGACGGTAAAGGCCGGACAGCATGCCCGGCCCCATGCCTGAATAATAATGATATGATGAAGGGCTGATAACAGTCACATCGTTGCCTGCAGCCCTGTACTCATTTATATGCAGGAGCGGTGTTAAGTGTGCATGACCTCCTCCCACAAAGACAAGGTGTTTTCCCATTTTTTCCTCTTTTTTGTGATGATACTGATATTAGCAGAATGTTCGGCATAAGAAAAGATTTCGGATTGCAAGAACGGCTTAAAAGTGAGACAATTAAACGTATCAGCTCACATTTATTATTTTGATAGATCAATTGAAGAATGAGGTCAGACAATGAAAAATAGGCTGTTTTTTTTGAGATCCCATACTTTATTCAAAGCAGAAATATTTTTATTTAGCGTGTTGTTATTCTTTGCTTTTAATGAAGCAAATGCAGGGACAGTCGAATACAATCTTACGATAGGATATAAGACATTCAATTATACAGGCAAGGATGTCAATGCAATGGCTATCAATGGCTCGATTCCCGGGCCTACGCTTTATTTTAAAGAGGGAGACCTAGCGCGAATAACTGTTAAGAATGAGATGGATGAGGAAACATCTATCCACTGGCATGGCATACTCTTGCCTAACAGGCAGGATGGGGTGCCATACCTGACAACACCGCCGATTGAGCCTGACACGTCATTTGTTTATGAATTCCCGATAATCCAGTCAGGCACATACTGGTATCATTCTCATTCAGGACTTCAGGAACAGGCCGGCGTTTACGGCTCGATTGTCATACAGCCAAAAGATAAAAAAATACATGCTGACAGAGAATTTGTTCTGGTATTGTCAGACTGGACGGATGAGGACCCTCACGAAGTCCTGCGTACTCTAAAGAGGGGAAGCGAATACTATTCGCTGAGAAAAGGCGTTGTTCAGAGCGTATGGGGTGCGATCAAAGCAGATGCACTGGGTGATATGTTCCGCCGTTCATTGACACGGATGCCTCCTATGGATGTATCTGATGTTGCTTATGACTATTTTCTTATTAATGGACAGCCTGAGATTGCCCTTGATGCAAAGCCGGGAGAGACATTACGCCTGAGAATAATAAACGCCTCTGCCTCGACCTATTTTTACCTGCAGTTTGCAGGCAGCCCTCTGGAGATAATCTCGGCTGACGGACCGGATGTTCAACCGGTAAAGGTTGACCGCTTTCTGATAGCGATTGCCGAGACTTATGATGTCCTCTTAAAAGTCCCTGTGAATGGGACTTATGAGTTCAGGGCAACCGCGCAGGATGTTTCAGGCTATGCCTCAGCATGGATTGGAGAAGGAGAAAAGGTATCTGCCCCTGATGTGCCAAGGCCCAATCTTTACAAGATGCATATGAACGGAGAAATGATGCACGAAGGGATGGTGCATGAAGGAGACAGCATGCCCGGGCATGGCAGTATGACAGAAGGCGCTCACACAACGCACGAACACTCCATGATGGAAATGTCTGGTGAAAGGCCATTGGCCCCTTATGAAAGTCTGAAGTCTCCAATGCCTACTCTGCCAAAGAAGGAAGCGCCAAGGCGGACCATTACCTTAACATTGACCGGCAATATGGAGAGATACGTCTGGCATTTTGATAATAAAACTCTTTCAGAGGCTGATCTGATCCCCGTAAAAAAAGGAGAGGTTCTCCGGATAGTATTCATAAATGATACGATGATGCACCATCCGATACATCTTCACGGACACTTCTTTACGGTGCTGAACAGACACGGTGATTACTCTCCTTTAAAGCACACTGTGGATGTCCCGCCCATGGGAAGGCAGGAGATAGAATTTTTTGCCAATGAAGAAAAAGATTGGTTCCTGCACTGCCACAACCTCTATCACATGGAGGCAGGCATGGCAAGGGTAATACATTATGAAGGCAGTGAGATGGACCCTGACA
>CAZBSJ010000186.1:0-3801 GCA_964494165.1 uncultured Nitrospiraceae bacterium | reverse complement strand
GTAAAACCTTTCTGTTTTCTTAACATAATTTAAACCTCCTTTTAATTTTTTCGTTTGGTGGTTACGGTGACGAAACCCGTTTCGTTTAAGGGTCAGGGTGTTCGTCAAAAAATAAGCTCCCCTTTGAAGCTCTGCTTATTCCCTTTAATCACCTCCTTTTTATGAATTTTTGAGATTATTTAAGCATAATCTGTGCCAGATTTTAAAAAGATGAATCAGAAATAGAAGGCTGATATAATTTGTTGATATTATTTGATTTTTATATTTTACAATTTAAGAAATGATTTCATCATTCCGAAACCAATAAAAAAACCTTTTCTGTCTTACGCTTTTTTGTCCAGAGGGGTGACAAATTTTGTTAATAAGGAAGCCAGGAAAGCAGGAGAATTCAAAACCCCAAACTCCTTATTCATTCATGGCTTCCTGGGTTCCTTATTCGAATATTCCTAATCAGGGTTTGGTTCCAATGACGGTCCAGCTATATCCATGGCGGTGGTGGGCCCGGATATTCACAAAACCTCCGTCTTCCAATAACTTAATGGCTTCCTGCTTCGTATAATATTTTGCATAAGCGGGATTGAGCTGATCGTAAATGATGAGCCTTTGTTTTTCTGAAGACATTCTTCCGAATACGTGAATCATATAATCGCGCAAATGGAGAGGCAAAATATTACATAATTTTGAATAGATGTGAGCAGGAAAGTAAATCATCCAGGTGAGAATCAATAGAATGAAATGAGGTAATCTTTTTGTTATTTTCCGAAAAGGATTGACTAATGTGAGATACAGTCCATTTCCTTCTTTTCCATATAGCCAGACCAGAAGGTGACCCCCTGGCTTTAGGGCTTTATAGGCGGCTTGGACAACAGGTCGGGGATATGGAATATGGTGCAACACTCCGATTGAGAATACATAATCCATGTCTCCATACTGAGGCAATTGATCTCCAGTAATCTTAAGAAACGTCACTCTTTCAGGTTCTTTTACGTTATCGCATAAAACACTGAAAGCTTCTGACGGTTCAATTGCAACCACATGGCCTGTCCCAGCCTCAAGAAGCATATTGACAATTCTTCCGCTTCCGCTTCCGATTTCAATCACCTTATATCCTTTTAAATCATTAGGACTAAGAAACGGAAAAACAACGTCTTGAAATAATTCTACTGAGCCGAAAAAGCCATCAATATCTTTATAATATTCCCATTGTTTCCCAAAGTCTTTAATCGTTTTTTGACTAAGATCCATTCCAACAAACTCCGCTTTTTATGGTTTTGACTACAATTTATAAATATTTTAAACAATTTAAGAATAAACGGCAATAAAATTGCATTATTTTTATTGACAAGGGGATTATTGGAATGGTAAAGGACTTTCATAATTCCATGACATCCTTTAAACTTTAAATTTGAAAATGGAAAAGAGATCAGATATCCATCATCAAAATTTTAAAGAATGGAATGAAAGGATGATTCAAAAGTATGATCCTGATGCTTTCCATCACCACCCAAATCCATTGCTCCGTTTTATTGAGAGAAAAAGAGTTAAATCTATCTTGAAAATGGTGAATATCAAAAAAGAAGATCGAGTCATCGAAGTTGGCTGTGGGGCCGGAAACATCATCGCAAAAGCTACCAAGGGTTTAGTATTCGGATCGGATATTTCACCCTTGATTCTCTTGAAAGCCAAGAACAGGTTGAATCAAAGGGCTAATTTCTTTTTATCGGATGCCCAGAACCTTCCTTGCAAAGATCAGGCATTTACGAAGGTAATCTGTTCAGAAGTCCTTGAACATATTTTATCCCCTTTAACTGCCTTGAGTGAAATCCGTAGAATTTTAAAAAAAGGAGGGGTAGCAGTTATTTCAATACCGAATGAATTATTGATCAATCGTTTAAAAAAGATCTTCATCCGTCTCAGAATTTTCCGTCGACTCTTTCCGGGGGTCCCGGAGAAAATGAATGATGAATGGCATCTCCATGCGTATGACCTGGGCGGTTGGCTCAAATTATTCAACGATTCCTTTAACATCAGCCAGATCAGGCGTATTCCTTTTTCTTGGCTTCCTTTAAGGTATGTCGTTAAGATGGAAAGGGAATCATGAAGTTGAAAAAAGAAATTTTCATTCTTATTGTTTGCCTTTTGATCGGATTTGCCTTGAGGTTCTACGCCTTTGACCAGAAATCGCTCTGGATGGATGAAATCTACACCTTTAATGACTCAAGATATGGGATCAAAGAACAGTTGGCCTATTACAAGGAAAACCCAACCTTTCTCCACCCCCCCCTATTTTTTATCCTAACGCATCTTTTCTATCCTTTTGAAAAACCGGAGCGAGATCTTCGGATCATTCCGCTGATCTTTGGAACGCTCTCCATCCCTATGTTCTATCTCCTTGCGAGACAATTTTCATCTAACATTGCTTTGCTCTGCACCGTTGCGCTGACCTTTATGACATACCACATCAGCCTCTCTCAGGATGGACGTTCGTATTCATTGCTTATGTTTTTGGGAATGGTTGGAATCTTCTTTTTTCTCAAGCATCTTCAAACAAGAAAGAGGGGCTATTTATTTTGGATAGCACTCTCTTTCGCAGCGCAATTTCACATCAGTTATAGCTCCATCCTATTTATCGTTTTTTCACAAATTCTATGGTTTTATCGAATTAATGGAGAGTATAAATTTCCAAATGCACTTAACTTTTTGATTTTAAATGCTTTAATTCTCTTATTCTGTCTTCCATGGCTTACTTTTTTGGCTTCCTATTACAAAGGACAACCTTTTCCTACGCTCAGATATTTTCAAGAGCCAATCCTGCTCTGGCATATACCCTACAATATATTTCATGATTGGTGTCCCCAAGTTCCATTAACAGTATCTTCGATTCTTATTTTTATTCTCTTTGTTTACTTTTCCAAAAATAAACGCAACGCAATTGTGCTTCTTTCTATTTTTATCATCCCGATCTTAGTCCTCTATTTGTTTTGTAAGATATTAAATATTACACACTTTATTACCTCAAGATATTTTATCGGTTTCCTGCCTTTTTTTCTAATAACCCTCTTTTTATCTCTTGGTGAAATAGAGGTAAGATTCCATAAACTGAAAAAATTTTTATCCTTAAAGCTTATATTCTTAATCCTTTTGATTATATCCAACCTTATCATTCTCCAACTCTATTATCAATCCGAGAAACAAGATAATAGAGGTCTCGTAAATTATTTAAAAAAACAGATCCGGGACGGTGATATCATTGTTGTCGGCAATGTACCATATATCGGCGTGATGCTTCACTATTGGGGAATTTATCCACAAGGCCGCCACTACATTTATCCGGCATACCCCCTCCCGAACGGAGAGCTTGAATATAAAATAATTTTAAATTATCAAAATATTCGATTCGCTATCACCTACTCTAAATCTCATTGGTTTGAATATCTAAAAGATAGCAGTCGGCTTTGGATCGTCGCAGATAAGAAAAATGCAAAGCTCATTATAGAAAGGATGCCGTGTCCTTTGAAGGGTTATTTTGACGGAAGCTTCATGAACATGGTTAGGTTTCCATCTGATGTTTCTATTTACTTATTCCTCTGGGATCCCAGCTCCCCGAATGAAAAAGGAATTAATATTCCTATCAAGTAAACATAGAGATACAAGATAAGGTGTTTATGATTCATTTGAAGAAAAAAGAGCTGATCATCCTGTTCTTTTGTTTATTCATCGGATTTGCCTTGAGGTTCTACACATTCGACCAGAAATCGCTCTGGATGGATGAAATCTACACCTTTAATGACTCAAGATATG
>CAZBSJ010000185.1:0-3807 GCA_964494165.1 uncultured Nitrospiraceae bacterium | reverse complement strand
AGCCTGAAAAACAGCTGGAGATAATAAAAAGAGGCGCTGTTGAGGTAATAAGCGAGAAAGAGCTTTTGCTCAAGCTTGAGAAATCAGCCAAAGAAAACAGGCCTTTGAGGATTAAGGCAGGGTTTGACCCAACAGCCCCTGACATACACATCGGGCATACAGTGCTTCTTGAAAAAATGCGCCAGTTCCAGGAACTCGGGCATGAAATTATCTTTCTGATCGGGGATTTCACAGGCATGATAGGAGACCCTTCCGGGAAAAGTGAGACAAGGAAACCGTTGACAAAGGATGAGGTTCTCAAAAACGCGCAGACATATAAAGATCAGGTCTTTAAAATCCTTGCCCCTGAAAAGACAACAATTGATTTTAATTCACGCTGGATGTCATCTATGTCTGCCGAGGAATTGATAAAGCTTACAAGCCATTATACTGTTGCAAGGATGCTCGAAAGAGAGGATTTCAAAAAAAGATTCTCGAGTGAAAGCCCGATAAGCATCCATGAGTTTGTGTATCCACTGGTCCAGGGATACGACTCTGTTGCTCTGAAGGCTGATGTGGAACTCGGAGGCACAGACCAGAAGTTCAACCTGCTCGTAGGACGAGAGCTTCAGAGGGAGTACGGACAGGCCCCTCAGGTACTTATCCTAATGCCCCTTCTTGAGGGGCTTGACGGTGTGAACAAGATGTCAAAGAGCCTTGGGAATTACATAGGCATCACAGAGCCTCCGAAAGATATGTTCGGGAAAATAATGTCAATTACTGACACTCTCATGATTAGGTATTATGAGCTGCTGAGTCATATATCCGTTGAAGAACTGAATGCACTTAAAAAAGGAATTGAAAGCGAAACCGTTCACCCCAAAAAGGCAAAAGAGAATCTTGCTCTTGAGATTGTTGAAAGATACCGGGGAAAAGATGCGGCTCTGAAGGCGAAAGAAGAATTTGAGCATATTTTCAAAGACAAAGGCCGCCCTGATGAGATTCCTGTCTTTGAGCTTAAGTGGGAAGAAGAAGAGATGTGGGTTCCAAAGGTAATGAAAGTTTCAGGCATTGTTGCAAGCACAAGCGAGGCCGTAAGGCTCATTAAACAGGGCGGAGTGTTGATTAATGACAGTAAGCTAAGCGATCCCGATGCAAAACTCAAAAAAGGGGAGTATCTTTTTAAAGCCGGGAAGAGGAAATTTTTGAAAATTGTTGGAAAGCAAGGCTTTCGCTAAACTTTTAACCTTCTTTTTCTATACCCCACAGGAATAAAATCATCCTTCTCCTTGTCTGTAATCTTTTTTAAGCTAAGGGCAAGGAGAATCTTCCGTTCATCGGGGTCTCTCTTAGCCGTCTTTCTGTATCGCTTGAGGCCAAGTTTCTCTCTCAGAACAAGAAATTCCACGGGAGAAATATCTTCGTATTTCTTTTTCTTTATTTTCATTCTTCCGCCTTTTTTTTCAGTTCTAAAAGCTCTGTCTTGGTATTATTGTCAGGAAAAGCCGCCTTTTTCTCAAGATAGCCCCAGTCTAATTCTTTAATGTATCTTTTAATGATTACTTCCAACATCTCGCAGTCTATCTCTGATTTCCAATATTTACATGCATTCAAACGGTCTATTATCAGGTCTTCGATGCCTATAATCCTGCAAAAAAGGCTGTCTGCTATCTCAACAATCTCGACAGGAGAATCTTCATCGGGCAGAGCTGATGCCGGCGCTTCTACTGCCATCTTCAGTTCCTCATTAATCCAATACCGCCCCTGTTTACCAAATCCGATTTCTTTCAGCACCGCATCTAAAGCCTCTCTGTCAGCATACGCTAAGTCGATATCTGCAGTAAAATAAACCTCTCTTGAGTAATATGACAGTGCGCAGCCTCCGATGACAACAGGCGCATTTTTACCCTTCTGCTCAAGAAGGTTAGTAATCAATGCGACTATCAAGAGCTGCCTCTTCAAAGGAGACTCAGTCCTTTTTATTTTTTCAAGCACTTCTGCTGTGTTCATCGAATAATAATAACAACTCCTCTGCTTTACCACAAGAGCAGATGATTAAAGAAGTGTTTTAGAGATAGCAATAAAGCAAAAAAAATGTCATTCTGAACGAAGTGAAGAATCTCGCAAATCAAGATTTTGTGAGACCCTTCGCATCGCTCAGGGTGACAAAAAGGGTTATATTACGAATATATCTTTTATAATAAAGAGACAGTTTTTAAGAGTAAAATGAAAGTAAAATCAGCTCGCTATCTCACCGTTAACAGGCCTTATGTCTTTACCGTAAACCTCATCAAGTATCTTTTTTGCACCTTTTGACAACAGGTCTTCGGCAAGTTTAAGACCTAGGGTTTCTGCATCTTTTGAATCGCCCTCTATATGTGCTTTTATAATCTTATCGCCTGATACGCTTCCAACAAGGCCGTCCATCACAACTTTTCCATTAACCAGGTTTGCATGTGCTGCAATCGGCACCTGGCATCCGCCTTCGAGTTTTTTGAGGCATGCCCGCTCTGCCCTCACGCATATGGATGTCTCTTTATGATTCAATGGAGCTATAAGGCTATTTATAAACTCATCATCAATCCTGCATTCTATGCCTATTGCGCCCTGCCCTATTGCAGGAAGGCTTGTCTCAGGCTCTATTGTTGATGTTATCCGCTCTGCCCATCCAAGCCTCTTTACCCCGGCAGCAGCAAGTATTATTGCATCGAACTGGCCTTCATCAAGCTTTCTCAGTCTTGTGTCAAGATTCCCCCTAAGCTGGGCTATCTTCAGATCAGGCCTTATGCTCAAAAGCTGGCAGGAACGCCTGAGACTGCTCGTGCCTATGCTTGAGCCCTCAGGAAGTTCTTTAAAATTCTTTACCTTGCTTTTAACTGCCGTGATAAAAGCATCCCGCGGGTCTTCCCTTTTGCATATAACAGCTAAATGAAGCCCTCTGGGAAAATCAGTAGGCACGTCCTTCATGCTGTGGACAGCAAGGTCAGCCTCCCCCCTAAGTAAGGCCTCCTCTATCTCTTTAACAAAAAGCCCTTTACCGCCGACCTTAGCAAGGGGAACATCGAGGATTTTGTCTCCGGTTGTCTTTATCTTGTTAAGTTCAATCTTAAGGTCAGTATTTAGCTTCTGAAGTTCAGATTTAACCCACTCAGCCTGCCATAAGGCCAGCTTGCTTCCGCGCGTACCAATAATTACCTTCTTTTTCAATTGTATCTCCTTAATCAATATTCTGAGTTTATAGTATAATATTCTGACCGTAAAAGCTTCAAGAGAAACTTGAGATTATTCCCGCAGATATAATTCCATTGGATGGAATAAGACTGGCAGATGAAGAATTTTTATACGACACCTTATAAAAAAGGCCCATTAAGCAGTTTGAGCAAAAGGCTTTATAATTTAAATTTACAACTAAGGCCATATAAAAATCCTGTCGATTATAAAAATTCTGAGGCTGTCTGTCTTATTCCCGGTATGAGAATAAATGCTAAATAGAATCAAAGACAAAATCATCTCCGGACAGCGCCTTTCAAAAGAAGACGCCATTGAACTTTTCGAAACTGATGACATATTTACCTTAGGGAAGCTCGCATCGCTCATAGCAAAAAAGAAAAATGGCAATAAGGCCTACTTTATAAGAAACAGCCACATCAATCCAACAAACATCTGCGTCAACCGCTGCAAGTTTTGCGCATTCAGCCGCTCAAAGGGAGAAGACGGGGCATATGAACTTACGATTAAAGAGATCATAGAAAAAATTCGGAATTCGGAATTCGGAGTTCGAAATTTATGTGAAGTTCACATCGTAGGCGGCCTTCACCCTGACTGGCC
>CAZBSJ010000184.1:0-3823 GCA_964494165.1 uncultured Nitrospiraceae bacterium | reverse complement strand
GAATAGCTCAGTTGGTAGAGCACAACCTTGCCAAGGTTGGGGTCGCGGGTTCGAGCCCCGTTTCCCGCTCCATAAAGACAGCTATTAGTCGTTAGTGTTTAGTTGTTGGTAAAAGGACACCAATAATCACTCATAACTATTTACTAATCACTGTAGTTGACGGCGGCGTACCCAAGTGGCTAAGGGAGAGGTCTGCAAAACCTTTATGCAGCGGTTCAAATCCGCTCGCCGCCTCCAAAATTCCTGTCACTTCTTCCTGGAGATACTAAATTGTGATTCTTCCCCTACCGATATTCAAAGGCAACTTGATATCTTCAGAAAGCCCTGAAGGCACATTCCAATCCAGAACGTGCAATACATAAAAAAAGATATCTGAAGAGTCCTTTTAAATTTTTCGGCGTTTCCCTTCCTGCTACTGATAAGATCGCAAAAGATTTCAGAAAGGCAAATAAGGATATCAGCTGCAGGCATATCCTTGACATTTCCCAAAGGCTCTGGGACTCGGAATATCATGATGAAAAAAGACTCGGCCTAAGGGTATTGCAGTATCATCCGGAATATATCGATTTTAAGATGATGCCGATGCTTGAGCAGATGCTAATGCAGTCAACAGGCTGGGATATGGTTGACGACATCTCTATCCATCTTGTGGGGACTGTATTGGAGAAGGATAAAAAGGCGTACAAATACCTGAAAAAGTGGAGCAGGTCTGATAATTTCTGGATGAGAAGGGCATCTTTGATTTCTCAGATACTGCTTTTTAGAAAAGATGCAGGTGATAAGAAGCTCTTTTTCAAATTTGCGGAAGATATGATCGGAGAAAAGGAGTTCTTTATCAGAAAGGCGATAGGCTGGGCTTTAAGAGAGATAGCAAAGGCCAGTCCGGAAGAAGCTTTTGATTTTCTCATGAAGGTTAAAGACAGGGCATCAGGACTCACCCTTAGAGAAGGCGCAAAAAGGCTTCCTGAGAAGATGAAAAAAATAATCTTAGAGAAATGTTAAGAAATTATCTCTGCTTCATCCCGAACAGGAATCGTAAAACTGCAATCCGTCTGACAAGCGTTCCGTATAAGGCAACAATAAGAGTGAACGATAATATGCTGAGGATGAGATATTTAATTATGATATTAGCTGGCCAGCCGGCGATCATATACCCTATAATGACGATTACTGTCTGGTGCAGTATGTAAAACGGCAGGACTGCCTCATTTGCATAATGCAGAACCAGATTGTGAAAGTTAAGATGCTTGCTGCCAAATCCAAGGATTGCTACAAGCCAGAACCAGGAATTGAAACCCCGCAGCAGGGAAAATAAGGGCGTGAAGGATGAGTGCCCTGCCTGAAGAAGAAGATACCCTGATGTTGTTGTGATGATTCCCATGATCAGCGCCGCTTTTTTTTGCCTTTCCATTGTTACCACAAAACGAACATCAGATGCGACGATGTAGCCCAGAAGAAAAAAGACCAGGTACACGAGCGGACTCCAGTCGCCGAATTCCCTTCTGCCTATTCCTCCCGGCTGGAGGTTAACAAGAAGTTCCATGATCCCTACGGGAACAGCAAGCAGAAATACAGCACCCGGGCTCTCAATGATTGCCGCCAATCTCGCTATAATGTATTGCGTTTTCTCTTTCCTGAGATATCTGAAGAGCGGGAGCGTAATCACTGAAAAGATAAAGAGAAACTCAAGATACCACAGGTGGAGTCCCATCCAGGCAAAGTTGCCCCCAAATCCGTAAAATCCGTCAAAATAATGAGGCAGGAACTGAATAAATGAACCGGCAAACTGCGAATGGCTTACACGCTCGATATAAACCTGCGGCGGAATGAGCAAGAATATTCCGAATATGAGAGGTATGGCAAGCCTCTTAAATCTTTCTGAAATGTATCCTTTGTTGTCCCTGCTACCTAAGGCATAGTATGCGCTTACTGCAGAAAGCATAAAGAAGAGCGGCATGATCCACTGACTCACGACTCCGACAAAGACGCTCATCCCGAAATTTAACTGATTGTTTTTAACATGCCAGTCATGGAGGCTGAAGAACATGGCGCAGTGGAACAGGAAGATCATTGCTATTGCGAACACCCTGAGCCAATCAATATCGTGTCGTCTCTCTGCGTTTTGTACTACAGCCATAATTCATAGCTCCTGAAGATACTTATCTCTGATCAGATGGCATAATTATCATTAGATCAAAAAATCTCTGTAATTTTCATTCACTAAAAAACAACATAGCTCTTCACCTTTTCGAGCCTCTTGCCTTTTATGCCCAGAGCCTCCGGACGTGAGATCTTTCCGCACTGCCGTGTCTTCAGTATCATGCTGACTGTATGAGGGCCAAGCCCGGGAACCCTCAGCAGTGTCTCTCTGTCCGCCATGTTGATCTTCACAGGGTAAAACTCCGGGTGGCTGTCTGCCCAAAGTTGTTTTGGATCTTTATCCAGTCTCAGATTGCCGGTCTTATCGAAAAGAATATCTTCATTTTTAAAGCCGTATCTGCGGATAAGAAAATCAACCTGATACAGGCGATGCTCGCGGACAAAAGTTTTTTCAGGGCTTAAGAGAGATTGGCTTTCACCCGGTATCTCAGGGCTTCCGAGGCCTTTCTGGTAAGCGGAAAAGTACACCCTTTTAAAGTTCAGCTGCTTATACAGGCCGAAGGTGTAATCTACGATCTCGGTATCTGTTTCATCGGATGCTCCGACTATGAACTGCGTGGTGCATTTCACACGCTCGAACCTGTTGCCTGCCTGTGTGAGCTTTGACATGAGTTTTAGCGGCCGGATGATATCCTGCTCATAATCTTTTTTGCCTGACAACACTTTAAACCTGTCTTTGCCGGGAGTTTCAATATTGAGCGATACAGTGCTGGCCAGAGAAAAAGAGTCCTCGATAGCGGCATCCGATGCACCAGGGATGATCTTGAGATGAATATATCCGCGATAGTCATGCTTATATCTGAGGATGCGGGCAACTGCGTTGATCCTGTCCATCGTATGATCAGGGCTTCCGATTACTGATGAACTCAGAAAAAGGCCGAATACCTTTTTCCTTTTAACATATTCCATGAATACATTTGCTACCTCATCAGGCTGGAGAGTACACCGCCGCAAATCCGTCCCTGAGCGCAAAGGACAGTATTTACAGTCATTCCTGCATGCATTGGAGAGCAGGGTTTTCAGAAGCACTGAATAGCCGCCATGAGGAAGCGTTACAGGATAAAGCCATTTTCCGTCAAGCCCCCTCCTTCTGCGGTCATCTTTTCTCGTGCCGCATGCGCAGGCAAGGTCATATTGGGAATCTTCAGAGAGGATCTTAAGTTTTTCGATCGTATCCATGATTAAAACAGCTCCGGTTTTTTTATTCTATCAGGAATACTCCTTGTCTGCACGTATTCTTTAGGGATCGTAAGCATCTTTTATTCCGTAATGGAATAATAAAAAGCCTCACATGAAAGCATATCAGGAAACACCCTCAAAACCCGTGAACTGCAACTTGAGATTATATTATGCCATGCGTTACGAGCCGGGATGCATTGAATCATTGCAAAGGGGGCAAAGTTTTCACTGGAAAAGCTCAAATACAATTGCATGGCATGTTAAAAGGTGTTGCATCACGGCTTTTTCAAGTGTCTCCTGATATGCCGGCAAGATTTCATTACGGAATTGGAGATGCTTTCTTAGGAATCCAAAATCCGCCCTTTGAATCCGCCATATCATGTGCGAATCTTAAAAATAAAGAACCGCTGAGGGAATTAAACTTCGGGAGATTAGCAAGTTCAGACAATGCCTGCTATACTAAAAGCAGTTGGCATCTTAAATG
>CAZBSJ010000183.1:0-3846 GCA_964494165.1 uncultured Nitrospiraceae bacterium | reverse complement strand
GGACTATTTCTGCATCCTGAAAATCAAGAGAAATCCGTTGCCCTGCATATTTCCCAATTGTTTGCTTATTTGAAGGGGGCACTATAGCCACCTTTGTATCAGGCTCTTTCTCCTTTTGAGTTTTCTTTGCTAAAGGTTTTTCTTCCTCTGCGACTCTGAATGAAACTATGACAGAGTCTTCTATTGCCGCAACATCAAAATTTGTCCCCTCTTTTAAATCAAGAACTAACCTTAATTTATCCTTATGCTTACCTGCTCTTATATTTTTTATCGGATCCTGGACTGTTGAAGGCATAGATGCTTTTAATTCAACTTTTGAAATATCCAATACCGCACGGTTGTCTAACCTGAAAACATTCGGATTGAGAGAACCATTCCCTTTTATAATCACCTTAACAACTCCAGGCTCTCTATCAACGCTAACATTAACGATCTCTGTAGCCGGAGAAAGTTCCTTAGGCAAAGCCTTTGGTCTTGGCTTTACAATTATAGTTTCTTCTTTTTTAGCTTCAGCAACATTCCCTATTACAGCTTGCTCTGTTTCCTGAGAAACATCTGCAACTCTTGGCTTTTCTTCTTGGATCTTAATTTCCGTAATTTCCTCTTTTCCGCTTGAAACATCTGGTGTTATCTCTGTAATTTTCAGCTCAGTTTCGCCCTTAATATTTATTGTTAGAGAATTATTTGCATATTCAGATTCTACATCTGCAGGTGATGAAAGTAAAATTTCCAGGCGTGACGACAATGGGGTCTCGGTCTGATAAGGGCTGATTTCTGTTATTCCAACCATATCTGACTTTAACTTTTCTGTAAAAGAGCCTAAGCTGACATCCGGCAGTTCTACAATAGCTTTATATGGATCTGAAGATTTATAAATAGTGTATGTGAAGGGCCTGTCTCCTGTAATATTAACCTTATTATCTAATATATCTATCCCTATTATTACAGCAGCAGGGGACTCTTCGCCAGCCTTATTGCCTTTGGTAGAAGCACAACCTGTTATGAATATTAAAAATACCATTAAAAAAAAGATATTAAAAATTACCAATTTACGTTTCATTAGTTATTCCTCCTCCTCTCGGAGTTTTAAGATTGTTTCTTTCAATTTATATTCTCCTTTATAATCCTTAACTTTCTCTTTTATGATCACACTGCTCTTTGTTATGCTGTGCACCTTTCCTTCATGAAGTCCGACCGTCATTCCCTCTTTTAATGTATATGCTTTTCCGTCAGGGAGGGTTATTCCGGCATAATAGCCTTTTTCTCCCCATACGATACCTATCACCTTAATGGCCCCTACATCATAGCTTTCCAAAGGCGCTCCTTTCTTAGGGGTCTCTTGCGCTTTTATAACTAATGATACAAAAGGATCTCTTTTGCCTTTTCTGTCATATATAAATATATATGTTTCCTTTGACTCTTCTGCATCAGATTGCGTAGGTGTTGGGACTTGAGAGGTTTTTACAGGGTCTGCTTTTGATACTGGAGTTTTTTTATCTTTGCATCCTGCTACAAAGATTAGGGATAAAAGAATAAAAAATAATACCCCTAGCCTGTTCATTTATCCTCCCATTTCACTGCGGAAAATGTTGAAGCCCTGAAATTAATATTCAAAACTGCCTCATCTCTTTGTGCCTTTGCTCCTCCAAGGGTAATGTTAGAAAGGTTCACAATCCTGTTTAAGCGCGTTAAACTGCTGAAGAAATCTCCTAGATTATGGTAGGTGCCGGTAAGAGTTAAAGCAAAGGGAATCTCTTCCACAATGCCGCTTGAATGCGCTTTTTTGGCTTCAGGTTTCCAGGTAAGTATATCTATATCTGATTTTGCAGCCATTTCAGATATTTGTTTAAGAAGGCTTGAAACCTCTTTTTCTTCAGGAAGTTGTTCTTTGAGTTCCCTGAGCCTTTTTTTGAGTTTTTCATTTTCTACCTTCAGAATGTCCAGTTTCGCAACCATTGCTTCGCTTTTAACTATCTCACTCTCCTGTTTTGATATTTCAGTCTTTAAAGCTTTAATCTCCTTTGACTTGGGAGAGACAATCAGCATAAAAACAAGCACGCTGATAACGATCGCAGGAGCTATTGCAAGAGCAATCCTTACGCCTTTAGGTATCTTTTTGAAATCCATCTTTAGCTTCAGATCCAGCGCCATATTATTCCTTTATATTACATTTTAAAGTAAATTGATATGTTATAACTTTGCCTTCAGACTTCTTTTGGGACCCTTCTAGATATATATCTGTAACAAACTGTGATCTCTTAAGATTATCCACATAGTTAACAACATCTTCGTTTGTAAAGCCTGTGCCGCTTATTTTAATATCATTCCCTGTAACTGTCATTTGTTGTAGCCAGACGCCTAGCGGAATCACATTGCTCATCTCTGTTAATATCCTTACAGGAAGCCCCTGATTCTTTCTTAACTGCTCTACCAGGTTTTTTCTCTGTTCAAGCACTTTTTTCTGCGCCTCGAAGTTTTCTACTTCTTTAATCTTATTCTTCAATTCTGCGATTTTGGCTGCATTTTCTTTCTTCTTTTGCGTAAGGGCAGATACCTGTGAATTGAAATACCAGAAAAGATATCCTGATATAACAACTGCCAGCAGTGTAAGTAAAACACCATAAATTATAAATGCAGGCAGGGCCTTGGCTTTTTTCTTGCGCTTGACTGGTAAAAGATTAACCCTTATCATCTGTCGCCTGGTCTCCTCATGGCAAGCCCTACTGCAACAGCAGCCATTGGTGCCATTTCCTGAACATAAGCAAAATCAAATTTTTTGGGAATGGCAATATTTCTGAACGGCTCTGCTACCCTAGACTCAACCCCAATTTTTTCTGAGAGAAGCCTAGGAAAGTCTTTAATAAGCGCACCGCCGCCGCTCAGAATTGCTTCATGTACTTCTTCCTGAGAAACAGTGCTTTTAAAATAATCAAATGACCTGGCTACCTCACTGACAATCTCCTCAGAGGCAGAGGTGATTGCTGATTGTACTTCTCCTGCAGCTACATCTTCTACAGTCTCCCCTCTCTTCAGCCTTTCTGCATTCTCGTATGTCACGCTGAATGCCTTTTGAATCGCCTCTGTATGAAGATTGCTTCCTAAAGAACTGTCGCGCGTGAATACGGAAATTCCGCCCTTTAAAATATTCATATTAATAGTGCTTGCCCCTACATTTACCAAAGCCACATTTTTATTCGGCTCAATTTCATAATTTACTTCGTACATATTCTCAAGCGCAAATGCATCTACATCAACGATTGTTGGGTTAAGGCCTGCCTCTCTTACAACAGCAACATATTCGTTGATTATATCCTTCTTTACCGCAACAAGGATAACGTCCATTTGTCCGGGTTCTTCTCTGGGACCCAGAATCTGGAAATCAAGATTTACATCTTCTATGTCAAATGGGATATATTGCTCAGCTTCAAATTTGATTGACTCTGCAAGATCCTCTTCGGACATCTCAGGAAGAGATATTCTTTTTATAATGACAGATGCATGTCCTGAAATTCCTATAACCGCATTCTTTGTCTTGATGCGCGCTTTTTTTACAAGTTCTTTTATGGAATCCACCAGCCGCAATGAGTCAATTATTGCTCCGTCAACTATTATCTCAGGGGAAAGAGGAAGGGTATCAAAAAGTTCGAGTTCAAATCCTTTCTTCGTCTCCTTAAGCTGAACAGCCTTAAAGAAGCTAGACCCTATATCTAGGCCTATCGAACTCTTATGTCCAAAAATCATAGATATTAAATACCAGAAACCCTGCAGCTTGTCAAGTAAAATTTTTCAGGTATATCAAAAAGTTTCATGAAACCTCTAACATATTGCTTTAAGGGTTAGCAAAAA
>CAZBSJ010000182.1:0-3855 GCA_964494165.1 uncultured Nitrospiraceae bacterium | reverse complement strand
AATGTTATCTTTTTGCCGAGCACGCCTCCTTTTGCATTCCATTCCTCAACTGCAAGGGTGACTCCGTTTTTGAAATCAGTCCCCATCTTTGCCTGATCACCTGTCATGGGACCTGCGATTCCTATCTTTATGCCGTTTTCTTTTTTCTGGCAGCCGGATTCAATGAAGAATAAAGCGGCTGCAACAATGAATAATAAAATGGAAAATTTTTTCATGAACTTGTCCTTATCTCTTTAATATTTTTTTGACCCGATCAGCCAATTTAATCGGTGTGGTGGTCATCTTTACAAGGTAGTCGTTTGCTCCAAGGCCTATTGCCTTTTCAAAATCAGCAGGCGTGCTTCTTGCAGAAAGGATAATAACCGGTGTGATTTTATATGAAGGATTTAGCCGCATTATCTGCAGAAACTTAAATCCGTCAATACCTTCCATCCATGTATCAATAATTACAAGATCAAATTTAGTCTCAGTGATTTTTTTTAATGCATCGATACCGTTCAATGCCTCTATAGTAGTAAAACCTTCACCAAGAAGTCTGTTCCTGTATATAGATCTTGATTGTTGATTGTCATCAACCAGCAGGATTCTTTTGATTTCAGTTTCATCTGAAACTATGTCGGGCTGATAACGAAGAAAGTTCTTGATATGCATTAAATCATCAGGAGAGATATTTGTGAATTTTACCCCAATACCAAAATCTGTGCATATATGTTGGATAGCCACTTTTGTTAAAATCTTTTTTCCGTCCAGAGTGAAGCTTAAGGCTAATCTTGCGCCAGGTATAAATTCTGCCTCTGTATATATGTACATCCCGCCTTCGCTGATATCAAGTATATGTGCGGTAATAATATCGTTTATTTTAACTTCTTTTATAAGGGCGACTCTGCGTTTTTTGCGGTGTTTCATATATATAGATTCTATGCAAATTCAATGATTTTTGTAAAGGATTTTTATAAAATTCTTGGCATTGTCAAATACGTTTCCGCAGAGTATTCCTGATGCAACTGCAACCGCATCTGCGCCGGCATCAACAACAGAAATAAGATTTTCTAGAGTTATGCCGCCGATGGCAACAACAGGGATTTTTACCTTTTTTTTAATCTCAGAGATTGCGGCTGGATTTTTAGGCGCTCCGGCATCTTTGGTCTTTGTTTGGAAAATCGGGCCGAAGCCTATGTAATCAGCGCCTTCCCTTTCAGCAAGAATCGCCTCATCAGCATTATGAGTGGACATGCCGATGATTTTTTCCCCGAGGATTTTTCTTGCCTCTTTAATCGGAAGGTCATCCTGGCCTAAATGCACTCCGTCTGCGTCTACTGCAAGAGCGATATCTGCGTAATCATTTACTATGAATACAGCGCTGAATTTTCCGGTAAGCTTTCTCAGTATCAGGGCTTCTTCATAGATTTCCCTGCGGGATTTGTCTTTTTCCCTGTATTGTATCCATTTTGCGCCGGCATCCAGCACAGCAGACACCATTTCTTCGGGGGTAAGTCTGCATGCTTTTCTGTCGGTTATAAAGCAGAGTCCGTTTATATACACTTGTTTTGATTTTATGAGGTTTCTACTCTGTTACGCCCAAGCTTTTTTGCTTTATATAAAGCGGAGTCGGCAGCCTGAATGAGCTTTTCGTCTGTATTTATAGAAGGATGAGGTGCGCTAGATAAACCAATGCTTGTTGTAACCTTTTCTTTATGGATATCACTAAATCGGTATCCAGATATGGATGTCAGAATTCTAGAGGCAAGCTTATAAGCCTCCTCTTTTGTTGTGTGAGTAAGTAATGCTATAAATTCTTCCCCACCCCATCGTGCAAAAGTGTCGGTTATTCTGGCATTATTTGACAAAATTTTTGCTATTTCCTTAAGTACTGCATCTCCTGCATGGTGGCCGTACAAATCATTAATTCTCTTGAAGTGGTCTATATCAATCATAAGACATGAAATGGGGACCTTATATCTTTTAACTTTTTCGAATTCGCTTATAATGATATCTTCAAAATGTCTTCTATTATAAAGTTCTGTAAGCTGGTCTGTAATGGCTAAACGTTTAACTTTTGCTAAGGCATCTTCTAATTGGTGGTTCTTTTCCTTTAGTTCGTCTTGCAGGTATTTTGTTCTCAAGCAGGAGTATATTCTTGCAGTGAGTTCTGTCTCATTGTAAGGCTTTGGCAGGTAATCATCAGCGCCTGCCTCTAGCCCGGCGACCTTGTCGGATAAATCCCCTTTTACCGTGAGCATGATTATTGGTATTCCTTTTGTATTTTTGTCTTCTTTTAAGTAGCGACATACTTCGTTGCCACTTATATCAGGCAGCACAAGATCAAGAAGGACAATATCGATATGTTGTACTTTTACTGTTTTTAAAGCGGATTTGCCGTTATCAACACAGATTGCTTCATAACCATATTTTTCTATATAATTTTTTATGTATGCGGCCTGGGTAGGACTGTCTTCAACGATAAGAACTTTAGCTTTTGCCATTGCCTTACATTTTAAACAATTAATATGAATTTTTCCATGATAATTTTATATAATTTTAAACCGGTTATTAGCTTGGTTTTAAAATGCTGCTTTCATATAGGTTATAATTAAAAAATGTATAAGAGATTTTATCTGCTAATCCTGTTCATTATTGTAATAACAGTTATTACACTGACAAGCACCTATCTTTTTTATGACACTGCATTAACAGCATCCGAGACGTTTTTATCATCCCACGCAACTGCGCTCAGCGCCACTCTCGAGGCTTCATTAAAGCGATTCGGGCTTAAGACTGAAATATTTAAAGACATAATCCAGAACGGCAGATGGGAGGGCATAGCTTTTCTTGCATTCTATGATAAGGAACGGGAAACCCTTCTGCATTCCAATGAAAGGCTTATAGGCAAGAAGATTGAGGAGGCTGAATTACCATTAATGAGTGAGTCCAAGTTCTCGAGGGTCGTGCATGTCACGCTCGGCACCGGAGAAAAGGTCTTTGTGTTGGACACAAAAATGGCAATAGAAGGGAAAGAAGGCGTTTTAAGGATAGCCCTTCACCCTTATCCCTCGCAGACCATTATTGAAAAAGCCAGGCTGCTTTTTATCAGTGTTTCAGTGATGCTTATTGTGTTCTGGGCTATATCGATTCTTTTTATGAGGTCTATCAGGAACAGGCTCAGGATCGAGATGGTCATGGCGCATAATGAAAGGCTGGCCATGATAGGCAGGATGGCCTCTGTGCTTGCTCATGAGATACGGAATCCATTGGGGATAATAAAGGGCTTTGCCCAGCATCTGAAGGAAAAATCTGCTTATGATAAAGAAGGGAAGGGCATTGATATTATTGTGAGCGAATCGCAGAGGCTTGAATTGCTGACCGAGGACCTGCTTGTGTACGCAAGGATGGATGAGTTAAGGCCTGAGGAGTTTGATCTGCCGTCTTTAATTCGCGATGCAGCAGGTTCCCTGCGCATTGAAAGCAAGTCAATAAACATGGAGTTTGATCTGTCGGATAAATTGATTATCTTATCAGATAGGGAAAAGCTCAGGCAGGTGATATATAATCTGATGCAGAACTCAGCAGATGCTATAGAGCATAAAGGAAAGATAAAGATGCATCTGTCGCAGGAAAGGGATTATGCAGTCATCTCATTATCAGATACAGGAAAGGGCATAGCTCCTGATGACATTGAGAAGATATTCTCGCCGTTTTATACCACAAAGGCAAAAGGCACGGGGCTTGGGCTTTCGATCGCTGAAAAGCTGGTTAAGACGCTGGGAGGTAGTATAAGCGTAAAGAGCGAGCAGGGCAGATACACAACCTTTACGATTAAGGTGCCGGATTTAAGACGAATAAATTACATTAATTAGA
>CAZBSJ010000181.1:2344-3856 GCA_964494165.1 uncultured Nitrospiraceae bacterium | reverse complement strand
TGGTTACGGATTATGTCGAAACCGGCAGAGAGGAATCCATTAGGACAAGACTTGTTCAAGACCTGTTGAAATATTTAAAAAAGAACTTTGCTGAAAGTATAAATGACGCACATTCTGTTTTCTGGGGCGACTTTGAACCTGAGAAGTATCTTGATAAGGAAACCCTTCGCTTTGCAGATATAAACTTTTGGGAATGGGTCGTTTATGATTACATAGTTAACGAGAAGAATGACAAAACCCTGATTGATACCTATATGGAAAACAACAAGAGATTGTCATCGGACGAGCACAGGATTCTAACTATGATGAAGAACTCAGTTATCAGCCTTTATGAAGTTCAGGATGTGTTCCCTGAAAAAGGGTTTCTACTTAAAGACCTGTTGCTCGGCGGGGAATATGACGTAAGAGAAAGGGCTGCGACAAGAAGTCTGAGGAAATGGGACATCTTTGCGGCGAGGCTTTTGCACGTTGACGGCTTATATATCATGAGCGGGGCTGTCTATCCTTATCACTTAAAACTTAAAGAACTTACGCTTGATGACATTCATGGAGAGTTCGAAGATTGCCGAATGGATTACCCATCAGCTACATTGGATGAGTTCCTGAAAAAGAACAGCGAGATATTCAATTTTTATTGGTACGACGTTATCCAGAATCCGACGCCCATGAAATTTTCAACAACAAGCGGCGAGCCCTTTTTGTTCTCAAAAGCGATGTTTGAAATAAAGGCTGGAGCTAAAGAGGCTGTTATTGAACGGTTAAAACAAATAGAGGGATTTGAGCAGGATGAAAACGGTTTTGGGTGGTTTGACAAGCGGAATAGAGATGGTAGCGCTACGATACTCGGTAATGTTGCGATAGAAGGCAACTCATTGATCCTTGAATGCAATTCCAAAAAACGTCTTGAAAGAGGGAAGAAGCTTATTCTTAAGGCTGCGCTTGATGCGCTTGTCCATAAAATAGATTCATTTCAGGACCCGATGCAGGCTATAAAGTCCCGTGAGGGAAAAACTGAAAGGGAAACAAGGAATGACGTCCCAATGGAAATACAGCAGCAGATATACAATCAGTTCATGCAGAAGCATTCTGAGAAATGGCTGAAAGAGAAAATACCTGCGCTTGACGGCAAAACGCCTTTGCAGGCTGTAAAGACAGGGGAGGGCAGAAAAAAAGTTATTGAATTATTGAAATCTTTCGAGAATAATGAAGAACACAACAAAAAAGAAGGCAGGCCGTATTATGATCTTTCATGGATGTGGAACAGCCTGGGGATCAAGAGAGAAGAATAGCACACAAGATAAATGTTATGATTTGCCATTCGGGGATCTACAGCCTTTCAAAAGGAACTGGATTCCGGCCTACGACCTGCCGGAATGACAATTTTAGATGGTATTTTTGGGATAATGAGTGTTAATAATGGCAAAGCCGATTTTTAATGAAGATTATCTTTCCGAAAAGCCTGCTATAGAGCAATTTAAAAGACTCGGATATGACTACATCCACGGCGATGAA
>CAZBSJ010000181.1:0-2244 GCA_964494165.1 uncultured Nitrospiraceae bacterium | reverse complement strand
GTCAACCAGTTCTGGGTCAAAGGCCCGTCTGAAACAGACAGGCCTGACATTATCGTCTTCATAAACGGAATACCCTTAGTCGTAATCGAATGCAAAAGCCCTGTTGCAAAACAAACGGGGCTTAGCAAGGCTCTGACCCAGCTTATACGTTATCAGAATGAAATTCCTCAACTATTTCACACAAACCAGATTCTTGCAGGCCTAAATCTCTTCGGAGCCAAATACGGCTCGATCGGCTCAGAGGCTGAACAATTCCATGAATGGAAAGATAAGAATGGCGGGAAATTCCCGAATATGGCTGAGCATCCAGGCGTTAAAGAAATGATTGAGCTCGGGCTTATTAAGAAAGAGGACTTATCAGACAAGCCGACAGCACAGGAAATCTTAATAGCAGGCGTGCTTAATAAAAAGAACCTGCTCGACATTATCCGGAATTTCATTGTCTTTGAATATGACAGAGGAAAGATAATCAAGAAAGTCTGCAGATACCAGCAGTTCAGGGCAGTTAATAAAATCCTGAAAAGGGTGACTGAAGAGGATGACAAACGGGGCATAGTCTGGCACTGGCAGGGCTCGGGCAAATCCCTCACCATGCTTTTTGCTGCTGTAAAACTCAGGCGTGAAGAAAAGAAACTAAAGAACCCTGCGATTATCATCGTTACAGACCGGATTGACCTCGATGAACAGATAAGCAAGACTTTCAGAAACTGCAATTTCCCGAACCCCATACAGATAAAAGAAAAAGGCGGAACGCACAAAAAACTCTATGAACTCCTCAGCCATAACGTGGGACAGACAATCCTCACAACAGTCTTTCTTTTCAGAAAGGAAGCAAAAGAGCCGGTATCCACATCGGGGAATATCATTGTGATGACTGATGAGGCGCACAGAAGCCAGTATGGTTTTTATGCGCTGAATATGAGAAACGCCCTTCCGAATGCGTCATTCTTTGCATTTACAGGCACGCCTCTGGATAAAAGGGACAGGAATACCTACCGCCATTTCAGCCCTGTGGGCGAGAAATATATTGATGCTTATACGATCAAAAATGCTGAAGAAGACGAGGAGATAGTCCCGGTTAAATATGCAGGCAGAATGGCCCAGCTTCAGGTTGTCGGCAAAACCCTTGACCAGCTCTTTGATGAGCTTTTTCATGATAAAACGCCTGAGGAAAAAGCGAGGCTTAAGAAAAAATACGCAACACTTGAAACGCTTGCAAAGGCTGACAGGCGCATTGCAAGAATAGCAAGGGATATAGTCGAACATTATACGGATCATATACGTCCCAATGACTTTAAGGCGCAGATAGTAGCTTCTGACAGAGAGGCAGCTGTCATGTATAAGATGGAACTCGATAAGCTCATAGACCCTGGACGTTCGATAGTTGTGATGACTATTAACAATAATGATTCAAAAGAGTGGAAGGAAAAATACAGGCTTACTCCGGCTAAAGAAAAGAGCATAAAAGAGGCGTTTATTGACCCGAAGAACTCCCTTGAGTTTCTGATTGTCTGCGATAAACTCCTTACTGGTTTTGATGCGCCTGTTGAGCAGGTTATGTACCTTGACCAGAGATTAAGGGAGCACACCTTATTGCAGGCAATTGCCCGCACTAACCGCACGTTCCCGAGAAAGAATTTCGGGCTTGTTGTTGATTATGCCGGCGTCGGAAAGGAACTTGCTGAGGCATTGGTTATGTTTGACAAAGAAGACCTCGAAGGAATCTTTGGAACCGAGGATATCAAAAAAGAATCAGCCAACCTTGCCTACTGGCACAAAGAGACAATGAAATACTTTGAGAAGGTGAACCGGTCAGGCGCTAAACCTGAAGACATATTGCAAAACTGTATGGAGATCCTTGAACCTGAGGATGTAAGAGCTCACTTTGATATGGCATTCAGGGAGTTTGCAAGAAGCATGGATTTTCTTATGCCTGATCCGGTGGTCAATCCGTATGTGGAAGACTTTAAGCTTTTGGGTGCAATACGGGAAGGCGCAAAAAACCTTTATCGCGATGAGCGTTTGAGTCTCGATGATTGCAGCAAAAAAGTAGAGGCACTTATTCATGCACATATAACAGACACCGGTATAGAAAAGATTCTTGAACCCATAAATATCACTGCTCCTGATTTCAAGGAAAAGCTTGAGGTCAAAGGCGGTTCGCGCGCAAAGGCAAGTCATATTGAATACGCAATCAGAGAGACTGTTGCAGAAAAAATTGCAGAAGACCCTGTCTTCTATGGT
>CAZBSJ010000180.1:0-3867 GCA_964494165.1 uncultured Nitrospiraceae bacterium | reverse complement strand
CCCGGCCTGGTTCAAATCGTTCTCCGTATAATAATCAGGCCGGTAATTATAGGCGTACATATCAGACAAGTTTTCTTCCGAATACTCAGGGCTTGTCTGTTTTTTAGAAGAGTGGCTTGAACCGCCAATGACAATCGTATAAAAAAGCGCAAAGCCTCCGACAACAAATCCTCCTGCGATATATACAGTCACCCTTGTGCCGGCAAGGGCATTATCAGGCAGGATAAAGACAAGGAAAAGGATAAGACCAATTATAATCGCGATGATTCTCATAAATTACTCCAGCATTAATTCATTTACCCTAAAAATACCTTACAATAAATGCGGATGTTGCGGAAAAATTTATTTTTCGATACCTTATTAGCCATAGGCAAAATCACCCAAGGCTGATACTTCTATTAACAGCTAGTTTGTTTTTGATATCTTTATCCCATTCAGATAATTCTGTATATTATCGAGTTAAATAAATTTTGGAGCAATATCTGCATTTATTAGATTAAATATCGGTTCTGATCAAAAATCATATCCTCCAGCACATCTTCTTCTCTCTTGCCTTTATTACCTCTTCCTTTTTTGCTTCATAACCCTTTCTGCCCATCACGCCGTAAGTAAAGTTCTTTCCCTCTTCAACACCCGGCTGATTAAACGGATTGATACCGTACAAAAATCCCATAAACACTGTTGCGATCTCAAAGAAATGAAACAATTGCCCGATATAATAGGCATTTATCTTTGGGATATTTATCGTCATATTCGGTCTTTTTATCTTTGCCAATGCGAGTTCTGTTGATTCCTGCTCTGCCTTTATCAATTCAGATAAAGTATGACCGCCAAGATAATTTAGCCCCTCGATTTCGTTAAAGACTTTTGGTATCTCAATATAGCTCCCATAATCATTTACCCTGATAAATATCACGACCTTATCTTCAGGCCCCTCCATCCAGAGCTGCAGCTGGGAATGCTGATCTGTTGTCCCAAGTGAAGGATACGGAGTAAGCCCCATGCCAAGCTTGCCAAGGCTTTCTGCCCATAACTGGCAGAACCACTCTGCCATAGGCTTGAGCCCGTCTGCATATGGCATCATTACATTTATTGTTCTGTTTTCTTCTTTTGCCATAAAATAGAGCAGGAGACTGAACAGATATGCGGGATTTTTCCATATATCAGGGTCAGAACATTTCTTATGAATATCTCTGGCGCCTTTTAATATCTCTGCTGAATCAACGCCTATTACCTCAGCAAGAAGAAGTCCGACCGGGCTTAGAACAGAATACCTGCCTACTACTCCCGGAGGAATCGAGAATGATTTTAATCCCTGCTCATTCACAATCTTTCTGAGATTTCCTTTTTCAGGGTCAGTAGTAGCGATAAAAATCTTTGAAGGGTCTAAACCCTCTTTGCTTATCTTATCCCACAAAATCATAAAAGACGCGGCTGTTTCGCCTGTGCTTCCTGATTTTGTGATTACATTAACCGCTGTCTTCTTCAGATCAACAAGGGACAAAATCCTGTTCAATGAGCCTGGGTCAACATTGTCGTAAATAAAGACTCTTGGTTTTTTATCGAGATTATGCAATGGGCTCATCGCATCCAATATCGCCCTTGGGCCAAGCGCAGAGCCGCCAATGCCAAGGATAATAAAATTATCAAAATTGTCTCTGATATAAGATGCTGTTTTTTTGACTTCAGCCGTGTCTTTTTCAAAAAGCTCCAGAAAGGCAAGCTCACGCCATTTTCTGGCCCTTATTTCGCTGTTTATATCATATACTTTGGTCCTGAAGCTCTCTACCTGTTTCTCTGATATCCCCTTATCGCTTATCACCTCTGCCATCATGTTTGAGAAATGAAGTTCAAGCATATAATCCCTCCCTTAATATCTTTAAAGCTCTTCTTTTGCTGACCTGAGCCCTTCCTTCAGAAGAATCGTGAAAACTACTGTGAAGCCGACGAATATCCCGAGAATATTTATCAATTTGAGCATCAAGAGAATTATAATAACCGCAAAAAGAAGAGCAAGCCGTATAAGGCTGAAAAACAAAAGCTTTCCGCTTGCCTGCGGAGCGCCGACCAGTCCTTTAATTCCCCATGCAAGCCCTTTCAGGTTTGCAAGTGCAAGTATGCCGCCTATGATAATGCTCAATGGCAGTCTTTTCCATTCTATTACTGCTGACAATAAAGCAAGCGGCAGCAATATAATCGCAGACTGTTTATAAATCCTTTTTATTATCTTCATTGTATGTCTTTCTTGCCATCCTTACAAGTTCGCGGAACCCTGCGATTATGCCCAGTATCAAAAAAATAATCGTGAACCACGGAGAGGTGTTGAACAGTTTATCCAGACCGTAACCCATTGCAAGACCGACAAATGTCGCAAAGACAAGGTTAAGGCCTACTGTACTTGCCTGAAGGAGCTGTTTGAATAATGGTTTATCTGACATAAAAGTTAAAAGAAAGTTAAGAATTTAAAGTTATGAGTTAAGAGTTTTAAATCCATCCATTTTTAATTTTTCACTTTCAACTATTAACTTTCCTTTAAAGACTCATATGCGGCCTTTACTGTCTTGGCAATATCAGTCTCTGTATGTGCAAGAGACATAAAGCCTGCCTCAAACTGTGACGGGGCAATGTTAATACCCCTCTTCAGCATTGCCAGGAAAAATCTTGCGAACTTGCCGGTATCTGATGTCTTTGCGCTGGTGTAGTCAAACACTTCCTGATCAGTAAAATATGTGCAGAACATCGTGCCGGCCCTGTAGAACTTTGTTTTTACCCCTGCCCTCTTTGCTGCATCAACCAAACCCTTTTCCAGCAGAGATGACAGGCGCTCCAGCTTTTTGTATGTTCCTTTGGCTAAAAGGAGTTTTAGCGTCTCTATCCCTGCGGTCATTGCCAGAGGATTGCCTGATAAGGTTCCTGCCTGATACACAGGGCCTTCAGGAGATACCATTGACATAATCTCTGCCTTTCCTCCATAAGCGCCGACAGGGAGGCCGCCTCCAATCACCTTTCCAAGGCAGGTCATGTCAGGCTTAATTTTGTAATATTCCTGCGCGCCTCCATAGGCGACCCTGAAACCTGTCATAACCTCATCAAAAATTAGCACTATCCCATATTTTGCAGTTAATTCACGCAAAGCCTCAAGAAAGCCCGGCCTTGGCAGAACGCACCCGATATTCCCGACAACAGGCTCGAGTATCACACACGCGATATTCCTCCACTCGTTCTCTATCAAAGTTTTTAAAGCATCTAAATCATTTAATGGCAGGGTTATTGTATTTTTTGCATACGACTCAGGGACTCCCGGACTGTCCGGAACTCCGAATGTGGTTGCGCCGGAACCTGCCTTGACGAGAAGCCCGTCAGCATGTCCGTGATAACACCCCTCAAACTTTATAATCGAGTCTCTTTTGGTAAATCCTCTGGCAACCCTGATGGCGCTCATAGTCGCCTCAGTCCCGGAATTTACCATCCTTACCTTATCCATGGAAGGGTATGCCTTAAGAACAAGATTTGCGAGATCTATTTCCAGAGGTGTTGGCGCGCCGAAACTGGTTCCTTTGTCTATGGCTGACTTCAAGGCCTTTCCTACTTTAGGATGGGCATGCCCTAATATCAATGGCCCCCATGAAAGCACATAATCTATATATGCATTTCCGTCAACATCATAGATCTTTGAGCCTTTCGCCTTAGATATAAAAATAGGATTTCCGCCGACAGCTTTAAATGCCCTTACAGGACTGTTCACGCCGCCGGGGATTACTGCCTTTGCCTTTTCGAAAAAATTATGAGATTTTTTAAAACCTTTCATGATTTCATCCCTCCAGAGTGAAAAAGTCTATCATGAAAATCTTTTATATGTCAAACGCA
>CAZBSJ010000179.1:0-3869 GCA_964494165.1 uncultured Nitrospiraceae bacterium | reverse complement strand
ATATGATGGACATAAAAACAGTTTTTGATATCTATGAGAAAGAAATCCGGCTTGTTGAAGACAAGCTCAGGGATTTTTTCAACAGCAGCGCTTCAATAGTACCTCTGGTCGGTAAATATCTTCTTGAAAGCGGGGGCAAGAGACTTAGGCCGCTTTTCCTTATTTCCGGCGCAAGGCTGTCTGGATATAAAGGCTCAGACCACATAGCTCTCGGAGCAATAATAGAGCTGATACACATGTCTTCTTTGCTGCACGATGACGTTGTTGACGGAGCCCAGGTCAGGCGCGGGAAACCGGCGGCTCACTCTGTATGGGGCAATCAGGTTGTGATTCTTGTCGGTGATTTCCTGTATTCGAATGCCCTGAGGGTTGTTGTCTTGTTCGGGAATCAGAGGATAATGGAATATTTGTCAGCAGCTACAACCAGCATGACAGAGGGTGAAATATTACAGCTTCAGAAAACTGCGGACATCGATATTACAGAGGATGAATACCTAAGAATTGTCTCTGCCAAGACAGGGAACCTTATATCAGCGGCATGCAGGATAGGCGCTATTCTTGGTAATGTTCCAGGAGATAAAGAAGATGCCATAGCAAGATTTGGGCTTAAGTCAGGCACCGCCTTTCAGGTGGCTGATGATATACTTGATTATATGGCAGATGAAAATGAATTGGGCAAAAGATTGGGGAAGGACCTGGAAGAAGGGAAAATAACACTGCCATTGATATATCTTTTCAGACGCGCATCAGAGAAGGAGAAGAAAGAACTAAAAGAACTTATAGAAAATTTTTCAAAAGACGGCCTTAATAGGATTCTGGACCTGTTCAGGCAGTATAATGTACTGGAAGAGTCACTTAAGATGGCTCACAAACTAGTGGATGAGGCAAAGTCAGAGCTTTCAGGTTTCCCTGATTCCATTGAAAAGGAGGCCATGCTCAGCATCGCTGATTATGCAATACTGAGAGAAAAATAATGCATCCTTTAGCAAAGCTCGCAAAGAATGCAATAGAAGAATATGTTGGAAAGGGCTGCACGATACGCCCTCCGGATAACCCTGTGCCTGAGATGAAGGAAAAAGCCGGGACATTTGTATGCATTAAAAAGCATGGAGAGCTTCGGGGCTGCATAGGCACTTTCATGCCGACATGCGAAAACGTTGCGTCTGAAATTATAAAAAACGCTATATGCGCTGCAACGCAGGACCCGAGATTTTACACGGTTCAGCCTGAAGAACTTAATGAGCTGGAATATTCTGTTGATGTGCTTTCTGCTCCTGAAGAAATCAAAGATATCAAAGAACTTGATCCCAAAAAATATGGCGTGATAGTGTCAAAAGGCGCTAAAAAGGGTTTGCTTCTGCCTGACCTTGAGGGAATAGATACAGTCGAAGAACAGATAAGGATTGCAGTGATGAAGGCCGGCATATCTGATAAAGAAGGCGTTAAGATTTTCAGGTTTGAGGTCAAGAGATATAATTAAATACTGAGAGGAAGATGAATGGAAATACCATATAAGGGGAATATAAGGGATCATCATCTGCCGAGGATACTTGTATATCTGAACAGAAAGAGGGCGACCGGCACCTTAGCTGTAAGCACACCGAATTTTAACAAAAAGGTATATCTGACAAAGGGGGATGCTATATTTGCATCTTCGACTTATGAAGAGGACAGGTTTGGCGAGATGCTTCTTAAGGCAGGAAAGATAACAATTGAGCAGTACGACAAATCAGTAGAGATTCTTAGGGCCACAAAGAAACGCCAGGGAGCTATATTGGTGGAACTTGGCTATCTAACGCCTAAAGACCTTTTCTGGGGCGTTAAGTTCCAGGTGCGCGAGATAATTTACAGTCTTTTCCAGCTTGAGGATGGCGGGTATGAGTTTATTGAAGGAGACGTTCCGACAAATGAAGTTATAACCCTTAAAATGAGTATGGGAAGTCTCGTATACGAAGGAGTTAAAAGGATTGATAACTGGACAAGGATAAGAAAGGAACTCCCTGATGCAGGAGTAGTCATGAAGATTTCTGACGACCCTGCAACTCTTTTCCAGAATGTAGAGCTTAGCGCTCAGGACAAGAAGATGCTTACGATGATAGACGGGAAAAAGAGCATAAAGGAGATAGTTGACAGCTCATGGACAAATTCATTCGAGGCAATGAAGACTATTTACATGCTGTGGTCAATAGGCATTCTTGATGAGAAGGGGATAGCACATGAGGAAATAAAGACTATCACAGGCACGGTTTCTCTGGATGATATTCTTCAGCCATTTGCCGTAGAAGAAGAGGAGTTCGCAAAAAAGGCCCGCGAGCTTTATGCCAACCTTCAGCGGATTGAAATGCATGAGCTTCTGGAGATAGATGAAAATTCAGATGAGGAGACCGTTAAAAAGAATTATTACAGGCTTGCAAGGGATTTCCATCCGGACAGGTATTTTAATGCATCAGACACGACATTAAAAGACAAGCTTACCGCAATCTTTGATGCAGTTACTGCCGCCTATTCTGCGTTAAAGGATGATGCAAAAAGAAAGGAATATTTCGCAGCTAAGAAGAAACCAGACACGGTATCAGTGCCGGCCGGCAATTATGATGCAGAAGAAGAATTCAAGAAGGGTGTGGAAGAGTTTAAAAAGGGCAGTTTCGAGGTCGCGGTTGAATTTTTTGAACGGGCTGTAAAGCAAAGTCCTGATAAGGCTCAGTACAGAAGTTATCTTTCTCTTGCTTTGTCCAGACTGCCGAACAGAATGGAAGAGGCAGAAGGCGCCATGCTTGAGGCAATAAAGCTTGACCCCATGAATGGGGAACACTATGCAAATCTTGGACTGCTTTATCTTAAGGCAGGGCTTCATAAAAGAGCTGCAGGGCAGTTCGGCAAGGCATTAAAGTTCGATCCCGGGAATATTAAGGCGCAGAAGGGATTGAAGCAGATAAAGGGATTAAGCCCGGGTTGATTCTAATCCTTTTTACGCCGGGAAAAGGTTTTGTGTTCTTTTGAAATTACCGCTTCTGCCGCCGCTTTTCTCAGTAAGCATTATGTCTGATATGGTTATCTCTTTATCCACAGCCTTACACATATCGTATATTGTTAAAGCAGCTCCAGCAACAGCGGTAAGCGCTTCCATTTCAACGCCTGTTTGTCCGAGGGTTTTTATGCATGATTCTATCTCTATCATGTTTTTTTTGTGATCAGGTCTGAACTGAATATCAGCCGAGGTTATATTCAACGGGTGACATAGCGGAATTATCTCAGCCGTCTTCTTGGCAGCCATGATTCCTGCTATTTTTGCGACATTCAGGACATCCCCTTTTGATATTTTGCCTTCTGTTATCAGGCTTAAGGTCTCTTTTTTCATGTAAACACGACCTTTTGCAACTGCCTGTCTTTGGGTAGCAGGTTTAGAGCTTACATCGGCCATTTTCGGCCTGCCCTTTTTATCGATGTGTGTGAGTTTTTTCATGGCACTAATATATCACTTCGATTAGAAGTAAGCAATCGCCGCTGTCTGTAATTACTCAAAGCAGTCACGGCTTCAAAGCCTTTATCAATGCGATAAGATTATTAGATGCCTGTTTAAGTTGTATTATGTTAAGGTGATACTGAAATTTCCCTTAAACCCCGTTAGAAAGTTTCTTTCTAACGGGGTAAACAGGGGGAGGGTTCGGCTCTAGGGAATCGCTGATAAAGGCTTTTTACCCATGCCTGTCTTGCTGCCTTGAATACCTGGCTGCTGATTATGAATCAGCAAAATAGACTGCTCAAATACTATGGCTTTTGTTTTTCATAATTGTGGAGTATGTTAAAATGTTTAAAATGAACGTTATTGTTGACGAAGAAACTTGCATAGGATGCGGCAACTGTGAGGA
>CAZBSJ010000178.1:0-3881 GCA_964494165.1 uncultured Nitrospiraceae bacterium | reverse complement strand
TGTTATAGCAGAGGCCTCGGCTAAATTGATCCCCTCTGTTTAACCCTCGTTGTTTATCTCGCATGCTGTTTTCTGTTATATTTGAGATGTGAAAAGCAACCTCTTAATAATAGGCATCCTTATAGTTATAATTTCAGCGCTTATTACCCTTAACATATTCTTTCAGCAATCCCTCCAGATAGACATGGCAGAGCAGTTCAACAAACAACAGCTGGTCCTTGCAAAATCAGCAGCAATAGACATGGAGATGTGTCTGAAAAATCAAAGGGAAGAACTGCTCTCTTTCTCATTGGTAATGTCAGACCTGATACTTAAAAGCAGAACCCAGCTCAAGAATGAACTTGATGAATACTTCAAAAGAAAACCAAGCTTTAAGGCAAGCGTGACTATTCTAGACAATAAGAAAGAGATCATCTATCAGTGGATGAAAGACAATGCATCTGTTCATCAGAAAAAGCATCTGGCTAACGCTTTTACTCTTAAAGAGGGCCGGTACATTATGAGCCATGATGAATACACGGTCTTTATGATTGCGCCTATATACAACTCAAAAAATCTTGCAGGAGTAGTGCTTTTTGAAACCGCGATAAATACTGTGGCCAGCAGATTTCTACAGCATATAAAATCCGGCGACAGCGGAGGCGCATGGATGATCGATGGTGCCGGCACGCTGCTTTATCATCCGGCCCAGCCTGAGATGGTAGGACGAAATATCTATAAGGCTGACAATGCCTGTTTTAAATGCCATCTGAGCTTTAACTTTGAGAAAAAGATAATCGAGGGCAAGGGTCCCGATTATGGCAGGTACATCGCCGCCTCAGGGGAAGATAAGATCATCGCATTCTCTACGGTCGACTTAAAGGATTTTTCATGGATAATCGCGGCCTCGGCCCCTTACTCTGAGGTCACGCATGCAACAAGGCAAAGCATGAAGCTGTATTCCTATCTCATCATATCCATCTTCGCAACAACCAGCATTGTATCAGCACTTTTGATCGTATTCAACAAGAAAAGGATACAGGCAGAAGAGATAGCAAAAAGAGAGCAGGAACTCGAAAAATATGCCCTGATACTGGAGAGCAAGGTAAGGGAAAGGACTGCGGAGCTTGTAAGCGAAAAAGAGAAGCTTAATTCCATAATCAGCGCGATCGGAGGGGGAATAATCCTTGTTGATAAGACTGCAAAGATATTATGGGCAAATCAGATGGTCAAGGACATGTTCGGGATGGATGTTGCCGGGAAATATTGCGAAGAACTCTGGGCAGACTGCGATATCTCAGGCAGCCATGTAAAAGACCATATCGAGACAATAATACTCTCGACATTTTTGAACCAGAAAAATAAATTTTTCCAGATCACCACTGCTCCTGTGAAAGGAGAAAAAGGCGAAGTGCATGGGTACATACGGCTTATACAGGACGTAACAGAGATTAAAAAGATGGAAGAGCAGATGCTCCATTCTGAAAAACTTGCATCGATAGGAAGGCTTGCGGCAGGGATTGCCCATGAGATCGGAAATCCCCTTACCTCAATATTCTCATTTGTTCAGATACTGAGGGAGATGGAAAAAGAGGAATTCAAGAAAGAGAGCCTTGATACGATTTACTTTCATATAAACAGGATATCAGAGATATTGAAGCAGCTCTCCGGATTCTCAAAGATGCCTGTCGGGGAATCAAAGAGGTGTCAGGTAAATGAGTTCATTGAGTCTTCGGTAAGTTTAATACAGTATGACAAGAAGGCTAAAAACATAAAACTTATAAAGGAGCTTTCCTCTGCTTTACCGGAGGCCCTGCTTGACTGCAATCAGCTGTCGCAGGTCCTTGTAAACCTCATACTGAATGCCGTAGATGCAATGCCTGAAGGCGGGACGCTTACCATCAGAAGCATGACCAAAGGAAACGATATTGTGATTCAATTCGAGGACACCGGAAGCGGCATCCCGAAAGAGGAACTGACAAGGATATTCGATCCGTTCTATACGACAAAAGAAAAAGGCACCGGATTGGGGCTTGCAGTAAGTTATGATATAATCAAAAAAATGAATGGCTCTCTCAGTGTTGAGAGCGAACTCGGCAAGGGGAGCATGTTTACGATAACACTGCCATTCAGTAAACAAATTTAGACATATCATTTTAACCGCGGACAGATTGATGAAGCCTAAAATACTGATAGCAGACGATGAGCCTGATATATGCAAGGTGCTTGAGTTCTTGCTGAAAAGAGAAGACTATTCTGTCGTAACCGTTAATAGCGGAGAAGATGCCACTGAAAAACTCAAAAAAGAAAGTTTTGACATAGTTCTTACTGACCTGAAGATGGGCAGGGTTGACGGCCTGGCTGTATTGGAAAAGGCAAAAGAACTGAGCCCTGACACATCAGTAATAATTATGACCGCATTTGCCTCCGTGGATTCTGCTGTCGATGCGATGAGAAAAGGCGCCTATGACTACATTGTAAAGCCGTTCCACAACGAAGAAGTAAAACTTACGATAAAGAAGATCCTCGAACAAAAGCGGCTGGAAAAAGAGAACCTGGCCTTAAAACAGCAGGTAAGCCAGCGTATAACCTGCAAGGACTTCATAGCCAATTCTGAATCAATGATGAATATCCTCGAGAGCCTTGAAAAGATCATTCCCACAAAGAGCAATATCCTTATACTTGGCGAGAGCGGTACAGGCAAGGGGCTTATCGCTGAGGTCATCCACTGCAACAGTCCAAGAAGAGATAAGCCTTTTATCTCGATAAACTGCTCTGCCATACCTGAAGGCCTTCTGGAGTCAGAGCTTTTCGGGTATAAAAAGGGCGCTTTCACAGGCGCAGTGGCTGATAAACTCGGGCTGATTCCTTTGGCCCATGAGGGAATACTATTTCTCGATGAGATAGGAGATATGCCGATTAATTTGCAGGCGAAATTATTAAAGGTTCTGGAAACAGGAGAGGTCTATCCCCTCGGGGATACAAAACCAAAATTCGTTGATGTCAGGCTGATCTCAGCTACCAATGCAAAAATCGAGGACAAAATAAAGGAAGGGAAGTTCAGGGAAGACCTTTACTGGAGATTGAATGTAATAGAAGTCAAAGTGCCTCCCTTAAGGAACAGGAAAGAAGATATCGAGATGCTTGCTATGCATTTCATCAATAAATTCTCAAAAGAACATAAAAAAACTGTAAAGGGCATAAGCAAGGAAGCGCTGCCTTTACTTTTGGAATATTCCTGGCCCGGAAACGTAAGAGAGTTAAGTAATGTTGTTGAGAGGGCAGTTGTTTTTGCTGAGGGCGGGCATATAACTCCTGAGAATCTGCCTGACAAATTCAAAAAAGCCGAGGATGTAATTGTTTCCGGCAGCCTTAAGACATATCTGAGCGATTATGAAAAAAACCTGCTGATAAAAATCTATAATTCACATAACAGGAACAAAGAGGAAACCGCGCAGGCATTAGGAATCGATCTGGCAACCTTGTACAGGAAATTCAAAAAGTATGATATAGAGGCTGAGTGAAAAAGGCATTCTATATCGGCCTTATCTTCGGTGGTATCCTTGGCATTGCAGTTTCACTTAGCATGGACCTGCTTCTGGGAAAAAGCCTCGGCGGGGGATGGAGTGAAGCAGTAGCCGGCGATCTAAACCGCCTGTTCAATACCAGCTTTCCTCAAACACATATCGTAGTTATCATCGGCGTTGTATTTGTAATAGGCATTATTGCCGGATTCGGCGCATTAATCGGCGGGATTTTTTTTGTAATGATCGCCAGGCTCTTCAGCATGCTTACAAAAGAGCGAGAACTGCCATAAGTCCTTTCTGTTAATCTGATCCCTGGCATCTTTTTGCAAATCTGCGAATAAAATAGGACTGATTTGCAGAGATGCAAAAGCTTTT
>CAZBSJ010000177.1:0-3939 GCA_964494165.1 uncultured Nitrospiraceae bacterium | reverse complement strand
TTCCCTCCACGAATTAAAGTTTTTGATTTTAAACAATCAGATTTTATTTTTCAAGGTAAATTATATTATATCATAAATCCGGTTCGTGCCTTGAATAAACCAATGATATCCATTCTTTGTCCCTGAACTTCCCGATAAGCCTTAATCCCTTTGCGTCCATTGCCTTTATAACATCTTTCTCCTGTCCTGTGAGCATGCCTGAGAGTATAATTATCCCTCCTGCACAAAGATGGCTTATCAATTCATTTGAAAAATTAATGATCGTCTCTGAAACAAGGTTGGCCGCAATCATATCAAACATGCCCTCTGCATCAGATATATCTCCGGATTTAATCACAACATTATTCAGATCATTCAGCCTGACATTCCGGATTGCTGCATCAACAGCAATGGGGTCTGAATCAATTCCAACCGCTTCTCTATATCCAAGCTTTGAAGCGGCTATTGCCAGCACTCCTGTGCCTGTACCGACATCAAGGAATCGCTTTGCCTCGGTCTCCGCTGAAAATTTCTCTATTAATGCCAGACACCTTTTTGTCGTCTCATGATGTCCTGTGCCGAATGCCATGCCGGGGTCTATTATCAGGTTTATCCTGCCTTTGACTTCATTTTCCCACGGAGGAAGGATTGTCAGGCGTTCGCCAACATTTATCGGGCTGAAGCTTTTCTTCCATGTTTCATTCCAGTCTTTTTCCGGAAGGAGTAAATGATCAATTGAAAATAAATGATCAAGCCCTGCGTTTTTCAGGACATCAGCAAACAGATTCAGTTCTTCAATAATCTTTTGGGGTTCGATCTCAGAAGGAAAGTAGGCCAAGACTTCTTCATTTCCTTCAATAACCCCGGTACATCCAAGCCCTGACATCTTATTAATCATGGCATCTTTAGATTCATCTGAAACCCTGATTCTAAACTCATGATATTGCATAATCAATTACCTACTCATTAAGCAGACCCAGTTCTGCAGAAAGCTTTTTGAACAAGGAAAACCCTTTCTCATGTTCTTCTTTAAAATCGTACGAGATATTTTTCTGCCAGTAGGAAACCAGCTCATCAACCGTTAATATGTCTTTCTCTGGATATTTTGAGGCTATTTTTTTAAGGTCCTTCAGTGCCAATTCTTTTGCCTTATCCAGATCCCTGTTAAATCTTTCAAGAAGGTCTTTTTTCTCTACTAAACACTCATTCCTGACGATCCATAAGGCGAATATAAACGGCAGTCCGGCATATTTATACCAGATTTCACCAAGATCATACATATATAACGATTGAGGGCTATTTATTTTTGTGTAATTTTTAACAGCCTTCATTGCATCGTCGCCTATTAACAGGTACGGTTCTGAAATTAAACCTAAAGACTCATAGCTCAATGCTGCTGTTCTTAAATCAGATTTCATCTTAAGGAATTTCTCAAATATTATCTTAAGAAGCGCGGCAGATGTCTCAGACTGAGATGATACCAGAACTGTTTTGTTGCTAAGCCGTTCTATCGGTTCCCTGCTGAACAGAATTATGCTTTTTACAGGCCCGGCTGAACTTATCGAATGCCCTTTTATAATCGTATACCTGTCTTCATGCCGGAGGTACTCTATGGATGATGAAGGGCTAATATCTATCTCACCGGCCCTGAGCATACGGTTAAGAGCAGAAGGAATCCCGTCTATAAATTTATATTCAGAACAGTCGAAGTATCGTTCGAGGGTGTAAAATATAGGATATACATTTGCAAAGGGGATCCTGCCTATTTTCAAAATCATTTATCCGAGCCACTTTTTTATAATATCAAGTTTAAAGTTTTTAAAGGCCAGCTTTTCAAATTCTTCATCAGACATCGCACACATGTATGGAAATATCCCGATTAAAGGCACAGAGCTTATCTTTTTAAATATCTGCGGATTTGTTTTTTCGGCCATATTGTCCTCTGGCGGATAGGTATAATTAATAATAATCCCTGCAACCTGAAGTCCTTCCTTAATAGCGTAATTTACGGTAAGCAGAGTATGGTTAAGCGTGCCAAGGCCCGGCCTTGCAACAACGATCAGCGGAAGGGAAAATTCCTTTGCAAGGTCAAGCATGTAATAGTTTCTTGATATAGGCACCAATAATCCCCCTGCCCCTTCAACCACTATTGCCTGGTATTTCTCCGCAAGTTCCTCAAATGCCCTTGTAATAGCTACAACATCAACGCTTATTCCTTCGATCTCGCCTGCAACCATCGGAGCCAATGGATGCTCAAAACAGTACGGAGTTATATCATTTACTGTCTCATCCATATGGGCTATGCTTTTCAGGAACATACCGTCTGAAGGTATCAGCACATCCCCTTCCCTGCAACAGCCGGTCTCTATCGGCTTCATTCCTCCCACTTTTAACCCAAAGGTGCCGATCGCCTTTATTAAAGCTGCCGCAACAACAGTCTTTCCAACCCCCGTATCAGTCCCTGTTATAAAAAAACCCTTTGCCATTTTGCCTCCAGCAGTTGTTAGTTGTAAGCGTCTGAAAACCAAAAACTAAATAATTCTACTGTCCAAAGAAAACACCTGTCCTGTTATACCTTTAGTATTTATGAGATATAAAATAAATCGGGCCGCTTCTTCAGGCTCGGATAAAGCGCCTGATATGCTTTCTTCCTTTGCCTTTTGCATTGCCTTTCCTGCTGACCTACCCATCTCAGTACTCATATAACCCGGCAGCAGGGCATTTACCATTATATTATGTTCTGCGAGTTCTCTGGCAGCTGTATAGGTTAAACCGAGAACCGCTGCCTTTGAGGCACTGTAGGCTGCCTGCCCTTCCTTGCCTTTTAGCCCTGAATAAGAAGAGATATTGATAATATGTCCTCCGCCTGATTTTAGCATACTCTGAGAAAATATCTGCATCGTATTAAAACACCCCTTTAAATTTATTTTCAGAACATTATCCCAGTCTTCTTCAGGCATCTTTATAATCAAGCTATCCTTTGTTATGCCGGCATTATTTATCAAAACATCCAGCCGTCCCCATTTCTTATGGACCTTATCCGCCATTTTCTCTACGTGTTTTCTGTTGCTCACATCCCCTTCTATGAGAATCCCGTTTTCACCTGCTTCAGCGATGATTTCTTTTGCCTTTTCTACAGACTGCAGATAATTTACTGCAACGCAGTATCCATTTCTACCAAGCGTTAAGGCAATTGCTCTGCCGAGTCCGCGCGACGCTCCTGTAACAACTGCAACCGGCGATATAGATTTTTCCATAATTCAAAATTTTAGCATATATAAACTTTTATAGTCCTTCATTACTGTCCAGAATACCTGATAAAAGGCTGAATGCCGAAGAAATACAATGACGACACCTTTAAAAATAAACCCGCATCTGAGTATCAATAAAAACACTTTTCGCATTGTTCAATTAAAAGCAGCTTACCCAAATAAGGCTGCACATTTTAACATTTTGTCGATTCATTGTATTTATGAGTTCGTTCAGCCTTTTCATGAAACTTCAACTGTGATAGTCCTTGAACATTAACAAAAAATAATGTAATTTTAAGATGCGATATTAAAATATTAAGGAGATTTTTATGGAAACTTTATGGGCGCCATGGAGAATGGAATACATACTCGGCAAGAAAGAACCTGAATGCATATTCTGTGCTTATCCCAAGAAAAACAATGACAGGGACAATCTGATACTTTACAGAGGCAGTCATAATTTCGTCATGATGAACAAATATCCCTATAACAACGGGCATCTCATGGTCGTGCCATACATCCACACGTCAACAATAGAAAACCTTCCTGATGAGGTTCTTCTTGATTTTATGAAAGTCACAAGACATTCCCTTAAATGCCTGAAAGAGGCATTCAGACCCGAAGGTTTTAATGCAGGAATAAATTTCGGCACAGTAGCAGGCGCAGGCATAGAAGAGCATGTGCACCTTCACATGGTACCGAGATGGGG
>CAZBSJ010000176.1:0-3989 GCA_964494165.1 uncultured Nitrospiraceae bacterium | reverse complement strand
ATAATTCACCAGATGGACTTTGCCCCGCTTTTTGAACGCATAAGAGACATCCCGCCTTCGCATTTGGTTTTTAACCTGCCAGGCTCGTCAATTGCGCTTTTTCTTGCACTCCGGAAAAGCCCGTACATCATGGTCGAATCAACAGAAGAGAAGGCGGAAGAGCTTTATAAAGATATCTTTTTTTTCAGGTCAATACTTAATTCTTCACATTTTCATGGCAATGTTTTTTTTCTTCCTGAACCCGATGGCCCTGATATCTCAGGAAGACGGGCAGAGATAATCTATAGCCTTAAAGAGACTGATTCCATAATAACTTCAAAAGATGCCCTTCTTTCTGGCTTATGGATGCCTGAGCAATTAAGGGAGAATGTCCTTCTTTTAAAAGAACACCTTGAGATAAGCAGGGATATTCTGGAGCAGAGGCTTATCAGCCTTGGATATAAGAGCACAGCTATTGTAGTTGAACATGGTGAATTCAGCAGGAGGGGGTGGCTTTTCGATGTCTTCCCTTCTACCGCGTCAGATCCTTTAAGGATCGAATTTTTCGGGGATACGATAGAATCGATAAAGACATTCGATATAAACACTCAGAGATCTCTCAGGAAAACAGATGAATTTATAATCATGCCTGTATCAGAGCCGGAGCATGACGGCGCGGATATCTTCCGGATTACAGGCAACCCTGACATATTCTATTCTGATTCAGCAGAGATCGGAACGGATCTTCCTGAGAATGCGGTTTCTCTTTCTAGACTGCCTTTTGAGACTGCTGATAAGGGATTGCAAGAAGAAGGCATTGATGCAGGTTTCAGTTCTTTCAGCGGTTACGGACTGTTACATAATGAAAGACATTCAATATATGAACTTTCAACTGCAATTCAAGGGATGCTTAATAACGCCGGGATCATTATCGTCTCTTCATCACATGGTCAGGCTGAGAGGGTAAAAGAACTTCTGATGAACGGCGATGTTATTGCTCCGGTAATAGAGAACGAAAAGGTTCTTGAGTACGACGGCAATATTTTAATTACTGTCGGAGAACTTTCTTCAGGTCTTTTCGCGGATAATCTGCTGATTCTTACCGAAAGAGAGATCTTCGGGCAGAGGCCTGCATACAGGTCAATAAAAAAATCAAAGGTATCAAAACTCCTTACCACGATAGATGACCTTGCGTTAAGAGATTTTATAGTGCACAGAGATCACGGCATAGGAAGATTCGTTGGTCTCGAGAAAAGAGAGATTATGGGGTACGAAGGAGACCTCATGGTACTTGAATATGCAGGTGGAGACAGGCTCTATCTGCCCCTTCACTCCATAGAGAGGATTAAAAAATACCATGCAGAAGAGGGCATAACACCTAAGACAGACAGGCTCGGCGGAAAGACATGGCAGAAGACAAAAGAGAGGGTAAAGAAAAAGATAAAGGAACTGGCAGAAAAGCTTATTAAGCTCTATGCCGAGAGAGAGATATCGAAGGGCTTTGTCTACAGTCCTGACACTGAAATGCACAGGGAGTTTGACGAATTTTTTCTTTACGAGGAAACACCTGACCAGCTAAAAGCCATTGAGGAGATTAAGTCTGACATGGAGAATGAAAAGCCCATGGACAGGCTGCTTTGCGGAGATGTCGGATACGGTAAGACCGAGGTTGCGATGAGAGCAGCGTTTAAGGCTGTTTATGACGGGAAACAGGTCGCGGTTCTTGTGCCGACAACTCTTTTGTGCGAACAGCATTACAGGACATTTACCCAAAGGTTTTCCGCATTCCCAGTTACAATTGATTATCTGAGCAGGTTCAAATCAGGCAGTGAGCAGGCAGATACGATGAAGAAGGCAGCAAGGGGAGACATAGATATCCTTATCGGAACGCATGCCCTGTTAAGAAAAGATATTGATTTCCATAATCTCGGGTTTCTTATTATTGACGAGGAGCACCGTTTCGGTGTTGCGCAAAAGGAAAAGATCAAAGGGCTGAAAAAAGGCATAGACATACTGACGCTGACTGCAACGCCTATACCGAGGACTCTGAATATGGCAATGTCCGGCATAAGAAGCATGAGCCTTATCGAGACACCGCCTGAAGAGCGCCTTGCTGTTAAAAGCATAGTATCTGTATTCAATGACAGGCTTATAACAGACGCGATTAAGAGGGAGCTTGAAAGGGGAGGCCAGACATATTTTGTACATAACCGCATACAGGACATGGAAAAGATATTCAATCGTGTCAGGCGGCTTGTTCCTGAGGCAAGGGTTTCTGCTGCGCACGGCCAGATGAGCGAGAGGATGCTCGAAAAGATAATGAAGAGATTCATAGATAAAGAGATAGACGTGCTTGTCTCAACAGCTATCATTGGCTCAGGACTTGATATCCCGAGTGCGAATACAATAATCATTGACAGGGCAGACAGGATTGGACTTGCTGACCTTTACCAGTTTAAAGGCAGGGTTGGGAGGAGCAATCTTAAGGCGTATGCGTTTTTCCTCATACCAGGAGAAGACATTATCACTGATGAGGCAAAGAAAAGACTGAGTGCAATCCAGGACATGAGCTACCTTGGGGCCGGCTTCAGGCTTGCGATGAAAGATCTGGAGATAAGGGGAACCGGCAACCTGCTTGGTCCCCAGCAGTCAGGCCATATACATGCAGTCGGGTTTGACATGTATATAGAGATGCTTCAGAACGCAGTGGCTGAATTAAAAGGCATGAAGGTTGAAGAAGAAACAGACCCGCGCATAAGCCTCAGGATATCAGCCTTCATATCTGAAGATTACATAGAGGACATTACGCTCCGGCTGAGTATATACAGGAGGATAGCATCGGCTAGAAATGACGATGAGTTGCATTTATTATCAGATGAGATGACCGACCGTTTTGGCAGGCCACCGATAGAGGTCAAAAACCTTCTCGACATAATGAGGCTTAAGATAATCTCAAGGAAGCTTCAGATAGCGGAGATAAATGAGAGCAGGGGAATTATCCGCATAATTTTTCCAAAAAATACAAAAGTGTCTCCTGAAAGAATACTCGGGCTTCATAATGTTTCTGCCAGAAAGATCAGGTTTCATCCTGACGGATTTGAGTTTAGCGTCAAAGGTCTTTCGTGGGATGAGACCTATAAAACGCTGAGGGATATTTTAGAGAAACTTTATTGAGTTTTTATGTTAGAATACCACCGCTTTATGAGATATGAAAAGATGAACAAATATATATATCTTCTGATTCTGCTTCTTACAGCCTCCTGTGCTACAACAAAGGTGCAGGATGTTCAGAAAGCAAGCGCTCATTATAAACTCGGGGTGTCATATCTTACCGAGAATAATATCCAGCCTGCATTTATAGAATTCCAGAAGGCATACGAACTTGACCCTGAAAACAAAGAAGTTTTGAATGCGATAGGCACTATTTATCTTCTTAATTTTGAGGATTTTCCAAAGGCGATAGAATTTTTCCAGAAGGCAGTAAAGGTCGACCCAGAATTTTCAGAGGGACACAATAACCTTGGATATGCATATGAAAAGAGCAAGAAATATAACGATGCGATAAATTCTTACAAAAAGGCTTTGTCGAATCTTTTATACCGTACGCCTGAAAAAGCATATTACAATCTTGGCAGGGCATATTACAGGACAGGCCGGTATGATGAAGCAATTGATGCATATAAGGCTGCTACAAAGAGAATGGCTGATTTTTATCCTGCCTACTACGGTCTTGCGCTCTGTTACAATGCAAAGGGCAAGTATGGCGAGTCATCAACAGCGATTACAAAGGCTGTAGAGCTCGACCCATTATATAAGGGCAGCAGAGGAAAGGCCATCGCTGATCTGAAAGAGAAAAAGTTCAAAGCAAGGGGCGATGAGGAAAAAGATATCGCTGATTATCTGGATATCCTTAAGTACTGATTTTTCCTACCCATATCTTTTATAATATAAACTTGTTTGGTATTGATTACGGGGCGTAGCGCAGTTTGGCTAGCGCACCTGCCTTGGGA
>CAZBSJ010000175.1:0-3997 GCA_964494165.1 uncultured Nitrospiraceae bacterium | reverse complement strand
AGATATAGATATTGTATATCTTTATCCAATGTCTTAAAATATACAATCTATGAACCCGCTTTTTGCTCAGCTCCATGAGTTTACCAAAGAACCTAAGATAGCCTATTTCTCAATGGAAATAGGCCTTGCAAATCATATTCCTACTTACAGCGGAGGGTTGGGTGTGCTTGCCGGAGACACTATAAAGTCTGGCGCAGACCTGAAACTGCCTATGGTGGCCGTAACACTCATAAGCAAAAAAGGTTATTTTACTCAGGAGATTAATGAAAAAGGCAGGCAGGTGGAATTGCCCACTGTTTGGGAACCGTCAAAATACATGACGCTGCTTCCTGCGAGGACATATGTCCAGATTGAAGGCAGGGAAGTTGCCGTGCAGGCATGGTTTTATATAGTTAAAAGCCTTACCAGCGGAAGCATCCCTGTGCTCTTTCTTGACACAGATATAGATGAAAATAATCCTGATGACAGAGATATTACCTCTTATCTTTATGGCGGAGACCATGCCTACAGATTAAAGCAGGAGATTGTGCTGGGGATAGGCGGGGTAAGGATGCTCCACAAACTTGGCTTTGATATCAAGAAATATCATATGAATGAAGGCCACGCAAGTCTGCTTACTCTTGAACTGCTTTTAATGTTCAAAAGGGCCATCGAAGATGTCTGGGATGAGCAACTGGTATGGGATGTTGAAAAAGTAAAAGACCTGTGCGTTTTTACGACGCATACACCTATTGAGGCCGGACATGACAAGTTCTCTTATGATCTTGTACTAAAAATCATGGGCGAACTGCTGCCGTTAAATGTGATGAAAAAACTTGGCGGCAGAGATTATCTGAACATGACCCTGCTTGGCCTGAATTTAAGCGAGTTTATAAACGGAGTTGCTAAAAAACACGGTGAGGTATCCAAAAGCATGTTTCCTGGTTACGAGATATCTGCCATTACAAATGGTGTCCACTCGTTTACCTGGACATGCGACAGTTTTAAGAAATTATACGACCAATATCTCCCTGGCTGGGCAAATGAGCCTGAGTTATTCGTAAGAATTGGCCGTATACCTGACGAAGAATTGTGGGAAGCGCATCAGGAAGCAAAAAAAATATTAATAAATTATGTTAATTCCGAAACAGGCGCTGATATGGATGATCTGACTCTTACAATCGGATTTGCCAGAAGGTCAACAGCTTATAAGCGGGCTGACCTTATTTTTAGTGATATAGACAGGCTTGAAAAAATCGGGACAGGGAAAATCCAGCTTGTCTTTAGCGGCAAGGCCCATCCTAAAGACGACCATGGCAAATGGCTCATCGAAAAAATCCATGTGGTCAGAGAGAGATTAAAAGGCAAAATAAAAATAGCATATATTAAAAATTATGACATGGGCAAGGCGCTGAGAATCGTATCAGGGGTTGATCTATGGCTCAATACGCCATTGAGACCCCGCGAGGCATCAGGCACCAGCGGAATGAAGGCAGCGCATAATGGCGTAATAAATTTCAGCGTGCTTGACGGCTGGTGGATAGAAGGCCATATAGAGGGTTATACAGGATGGGCCATCGGGCCTAATCCCACTGAAACATCTCTAAGCGAGAACATAGAGGTCATGGACAGAAGAGATGCTGAAGATCTCTACCACAAGCTGGAGACAATTATAATACCCGCATATTACAACGACAAAACCAACTGGATCAGGATGATGCAAAACGTTATAGGCAAAAATGCATACTACTTCAACAGCCACAGGATGATGAGAAGATATGTCACTGATGCCTATATAAGATAATAATCTCTGCTTAAGTTTTGTCTATAATCTCAACCAGCTTAATATCAAAAATTAAATCTTTCCCTGCCAGCGGATGGTTACAATCAAGGATAAATGATTTATCAGACTTATCCACAACAGTAACATTTATAGGCACTCCGTCAGCGCGATACATCTGGATCTGCTGTCCGATTTCAGGGTCAAAGTTTTCCGGTGCCCTGCTTCTGTCAAAGGCAAAAACCTTTTCTTTCATGTAAACTCCGTATCCTTCTTCCGCTGACACTATTACTTCCCTTTCCTCGCCAACGCTCATCCCGATAACACCCTGTTCAAAACCCTTTATTAAATCTCCTTCTCCAACCTTAAACTGTATCGGAGAATCCACCTCAGAGCAGTCAAAGATTGTCCCGTCTTTAAACCTGCCTTTGTAATGAACTCTTATCAAATCTCCTTTTTCAACAGTTGCCATGTTTCTCTCCTTTCTGGAGGCGTTCACTTTTTTGCAAGAGCGTTGTAATATTCAAGCTCCAGCAGCCTCCTCTTTATGTCTACGCCAGAGGAATAACCACCTATTGACCCGTCAGATTCTATTACCCTATGACATGGAAAAACTATCGGAATCGGATTTTTACCCAATGCCTGACCTACTGCCCTGTTTGCCTTTGAATTACCAATCTTTTCTGCAAGCCATTTATAGGTGCGGGTCTCTCCGTATGGTATTTCGTTCAGAGTCTGCCAGACCTTTCTCTCGAAATCTGTTCCTTCTAAAAAAATAGTGCTGCAAGAAAATTTCTCAGTCTTTCCTTCAAAAAAAGCCTTTAGTTCTCTTTTGACAGAATCAGGCGCATGCCCCTTCTTAATCTCAGGTTTTTCGAATGATATCCCGGCCAGACTTTTCCCTGAAAATAAAAGGAAAAGCTTCCCTACAGGACTCTCAAAAATATCAAAGAACAAACCACTGTCTGCCGTCTTTGCCTTAATCATAAAAAAACTCATTAAATGCTGTATTTGCTGATTTCGACTTAAAGGCAAAAGCCAAACCATTTAATTCATAACTGTTTTCGAACAGAAGCTGGGATATAGTATTTGAGCGGATTTATTTGGCCGATACACAAAAAGTTTTCAAATCTAAAAATAAAGAGGCCAAAGGCCGACCTGCCTGCCGGCAGGCAGGGAATGAGCAAAAATACTATGTCCAGCTGACATTACCATAGCTTATGAATAATCTGGGTTAATCGATGTATATTTATATTCTCTTGGGAAATCTGCTCTTATTTTATCATAAATTTCACTTTCTTCCCCAAGTCTTCCCAGTCTTTGACCTCTGTTGCACCCTCCGTATCTTCAAAACTGAATGCTGCAGGATTAAATTCTCTTGCCGATTCTATAAAAGGACCGGTTCCGATTATGAATTTTATGTTCAGCCCCTTGCTCTTTATATCTCTGAAGATATCTCCATTATTCCAGAATATAACAGGCGCTGTAACGAATTTATTATCTTCAAGCTGTTTTTTAACTGTCTTCAGGTCCAGGACTCCTGTTTTGACGTATACGATTTGAAATCTCTTTGCGATTTCACTTATTGTCTTTGTGCTTCCCTCCGGCGTTTTTGCTGAAAATGGATCTAATATAACTGCCTCATCAATAAATACAATCGGCGTGCCTTTTATCAGGGACAATAGTAATCCGCTGTCTTTATGTTTGCCGGATGTTACGGATATCTTGTAAATCCCGGCCGTTCTCGGAGTAAATTCTCTGAATGCATTCCCGTCCCCGCCAGAAAGGGATTTCCCAATAGATTTTTTATTGACAGCAAACTCTACGATCTCTCCGCCTTTGCTGAAAAATCTTCCCCGTGTCTCTGCCTTAAGCATAATCGTTCCATTCACAAGCGCAATCTTGTCGTAAAAGACCACTTCGGAATATGAGACAACCGGCAGAAGTAACAACAGAGATAAGATTAAAGATACGCTGAATATCTTCATTAACCCAAACAATGCAATTTTAAAATACAGATTTTGTGATCCGCATCGGCGGACGATATCTTAGTGTACCTAAAACTGATAATTACTGCACATATTCCTATCAGTAAAATAACTCAAGATAATCGAGATAAATGAACCTCCATGAAGCAAGATATATGGAATTACATATTTAAATGTATACGGTTTCATCAATCACAAATTTTTCAGAATCCAGCACCTTATGGACAAATTTAAATATAAGTCTCCTCTG
>CAZBSJ010000174.1:0-4065 GCA_964494165.1 uncultured Nitrospiraceae bacterium | reverse complement strand
AGTCTGTTACAGAAATCACAAAAACAATCGGTTATCGGACTTATAAACCCTATTATTCCTTTTGCGCCTTTCAGGCGGAAGTTTCTGGATGGTCCCTTTCCTTTGAACTCGAGTTGTGTTAGTTCGCCCAAAGATGAGACCTTTTCCTTAACCTCGACCATCTTCACATAATTTTCCTTTGTCCACAATCTGCTTTTACCAACCGGCATAAATTCAATAAACCTTACGTGATAGTCTTTGGAAATGGTCAACGCAGCAAAGTCATTTATTTCATCATCATTTATCCCTTTTATTGGGACAATGTTTATCTTAATCGGATAAAGACCTGCTTTTTCAGCTTCTTCTATCGCTCTCCAGATGTGATTTATGTTTCCACCGCGTGTGATATCCCTATACTTTGAGGGGGTTAAAGTATCAAGGCTTATATTTACCCTGTCAAGCCCGGCCTCTTTCAATTCATGCGCCATTGCACCAAGCTTAATACCATTCGTAGTAATGCTTAGATCGCTAATGCCCGTTGCTTTTATTGATGAAACCAGTGACAAAATATCACCTCTCATCAAAGGCTCGCCTCCTGTAATACGCACTTTTCTCAGGCCCTGCTTGCTTGCTATCCTGACAAATCTTGTTATCTCTTCTGATGTCAGACATTCCGAGGGGGCAAAATATTTTATTCCCTTATCTGGCATGCAGTATATGCATTTCAGATTGCACCTGTCTGTAGCAGAGATCCGCAGATAGTCTATCTCTCTTTTAAAAGAATCTTTAAGAGAATTATTCTTTTTCTTTGATGGCTTCCCCATTTAATTCCTTTATTTTATTTTCCAAAAGGACATATCGGATACACACATTTACCACAGTTAATGCACAATCCACCATGTCCCAGCTCTGCAAGTTCTTTTCTGCCAATCTTTTCATCAGCAAGAATCCTCGGCAATATTAGATCAAATACCGTTGTTGTGTGATACATGCCGCATGCAGGGATTCCGAGAACAGGGATTGGGGATTGGGGAAAGGGGATAGGTTCTTTACTAACCTCTAACCCCGAATCCCTACCCCCTTTCCCTATATACGCTGCCAAAAACATTGCGCCCGGCAATACAGCCGAACCATATGTTATGTCTGTAGCGCCCAGCTTGCGTATGGCATGTCTTGTAACATCATCAGGATCAACAGACATTCCTCCGGTTGTGATAAGCATATCCGCGCCTGCATTTATAAGCTCTCTCAGCCTCTCTTCTATAAATGATTCATCATCAGGAGCGTAATAAATGCCCACAATCTCCCCATCATAATGTTTAATCTTGTTGTTTATGATTGTAGCAAATGCATCTTTTATCCTTCCATAATAGACCTCGTTTCCTGTAATAACTACCCCTGCTTTTGGCTTTCTTAGTTCTTTTACTTCAATAACCCCGGTACTGCGGCAGGAGTCGTTAGATCGGTTTTCTGTTCGCATTGAATCCTTGCCACCCTTAGCCTCATCCGCAATCCTTACGGCCTTTTCAACGATTTCTTTTTTTACAACAAGAGGGATCGCCCTTGTACCTGCAACAATCTGCCCTTTTTTAACCAGTGAATTAGAATGCAGCGTAGCACACATAACATCTCCGGTCATATTAAATTCAAAAAGAGCATCTTTATTTACTTTTAATAATCCATCCCTTGCAGCAACTATATTTATCTTTCCTTCTTTGGGATCTCCTTCGATAATAACGCCTTCACCCATAAGCGCGGTGGCCAGTTCATAGACTGCTTCATCCTCATGCAGTTCATCTTCTGCGATATCTAAAACAAAAAGTCTTTCTTTCCCTAATCTCTGAAGATGACAGACGTCTTCTTTTTTAATAATATGCCCCTTTTTGAATGCCCTTCCTTTAAATTCTCCTGTACGAATCTCTGTAATATCATGGGCCAGCACTGTTCCTACTGATTCATGTACATCAATTGTCTTTATCCCGATATTTGCACTGCTTCCTGATGCCTCACACATAAAACCTCCCTTCCCCAAAAACATCTCTGAATCTTTTGTCAATAATCTCCCTCATCCCTTCTTCCAGTTCTGTATATTTTTTTAAAAAATCCTTTGCGTCCTGGGTAAGTTTTGCCCCTCCTCCATTTTTCCCGCCTGCATGCCGTTCCACAAGTTTTATCTTCAGTCTCCCTTCCATCGCCTTTATGTAGCTCCACGCCTTTCTGTAAGAGATATTTATTTCCTTAGCTGCCTGATTTATTGAACCGTACTTATCTATCGCATCGAGCAAAAATCTCCTTCCCCTGCCGAATACAGGCTCATCGTCCACCTCAATCCAGATCTTAGATCTAATATTGATTCCGTTATGGCGTTTTTGCATAGCGCTTCTTATTAAAAACTCTGTAGTAGCTTCCTTCAGCGCATGACCTGCATAAGATTTGATCATCCCTGCTTATTTCTCTCATATCCTGAATATGCTCATTGCACACATCACACTTTATTCTTTTCAATGGCCGTCCGGGCTTGTCCTCAGGTCTTAAATCAATCTCCACATCCATTATATCGAAAAGTTCCTCATCAGACATTATTTTATATGCCATGATCTGTGCTTCATATTTATTTTCTACTTCAGAAAAATAATCTTTTGCCTTTTCCCTTGCTTCTTCTCTGGCAACCACCCTTACTGCCTTATCTGTACTGAGATTCACAAAAGTTGCCGCCATCTTTCCATAGTCCAGGAACTTCATCGTCCTTTTTCCCAAACTGCATCCGGTTACAGACTGAACGGCATCCGTGGCACATCTGTCCATCTCGACAAACACAATAATATTTTTTCTGTCCCTGCCCTTTGGGTCTTCTATTCCACACTCTCTCAAGCCTAACATTGACATTCGCACTCCAAGCACCTGGCCTGGACAGAGATGCCCATGAAATTTTAGTGATTCCTCTAAAAGCCGCTCAAACATTTCCCTTTGTTTCTTTGCTTCAGGCATTTTGGTTTTATCTAATATAATTTTAGCATAGACTATTCCAGCTTAAAAGCAATTCAATAAAAGAATTTTACTTTGACAAATATATAAAATTTTGTTTATATATTAAAAATGCTGCTGGAATTTGCCAGATACATAACCTATGCCGTTTTAAAGCTGGAACACGGCTCCCGATTCGGCGATGCATTGGAGTTTTTTATCTATGACACAATCAAGATATTTCTCCTCCTTACAGTAATTATTTTCGTTATCTCAATAATAAGGAGCTACTTTCCTCCTGAGAGGACAAAAAAGATCCTATCGCATAAAAAAGAATTTATTGGTAACATCCTTGCCTCAATGCTTGGGATTGTTTCTCCATTCTGTTCATGTTCTGCTGTTCCTTTGTTTATAGGGTTTATTGAGGCCGGCATTCCCTTGGGAGTAACATTCTCTTTTCTTATAGCCTCACCAATGGTAAATGAGGTCGCAGTTGTATTGCTATTTGGCCTTTTTGGCTGGAAAATAACAGCCATCTATATGGGCGCAGGACTTTTTGTTGCTATTTTCGGCGGTCTCATTATAGGCAAGCTCAGACTTGAAAAATGGGTAGAAGAATACGTTTACAAAATCCATTTAGAACAACAGAAAGGGATAAAAAAACAGACATTTAAGGAAAAATTGATATATGCAAAATTGAATACAGCCGATATTTTAAAGCGTATCTGGCTTTTCATAATAATTGCAATTGGGATCGGCGGATTTATACACGGCTATGTGCCTCAGGATTTTCTAACGCATTATGCAGGACCGCAGAATCCATTTGCAGTGCCTGTTGCAGTTGCGCTTGGAGTCCCGCTCTATTCAAATGCAGTAGGAGCAATACCGATTGTTTACGCATTAATGGAAAAGGGATTAAGCGTCGGAACTGTGCTAGCCTTCATGATGGCAGTTACTGCGCTTTCATTGCCTGAAATCATAATTCTAAGGAAGGTGTTAAAGACAAAACTACTTGGCATGTTTGTAGGCATAATGACCGTAGCAATAATAATCGTCGGTTATTTATTAAATGCACTCTTATAAAACCATGCGGATTGATTGCTATATGTCATTAAAATGCGC
>CAZBSJ010000173.1:0-4076 GCA_964494165.1 uncultured Nitrospiraceae bacterium | reverse complement strand
ACCCGATTAATCCGACAAGAACAATGCACGGCTCAGCAGGAATGGAAAAAGCGGTTGAAACAATGACAAGGCTTATAGTGCCTAAAGTTAAGTTAACGCAGACCTCAAAAGATCAGTGCTTGTCAGGTCTTACAGTTCGATTTGACGCTTCATGGACCGATGACTTAGGAAAAGTATACGGCACCGTATGCAAGTCAGGGGACTGCACATACAGTTGGAGCATAAGCGCCGGCGGAACAGTGGTAGGCACATATAGCGGCGTAACGGCAAACCACACATTTGCAGTGCCGGGAGATGCAACAGTAACGCTGACAGCATCAAATGCATATGTATCGAGAGAAGTGACGAGGAAGTTTAAGGTTGTAAGAAGGAATGCAAGGCCTGTTGCAGTCGGTTCGATAGGAATAACCGGCAATGCAGTTACACTGGCAGATGCATCAACTGATTGCGAGAATTTACAATCAGAGCTTGCAGTGGCAGTGCGCTGGGGCGACGGGACCACAACCACAGGCACGGGCGGCCAACCATTGAGCAAGATATACGCGCCCAGAGTGGTGCCTTACACCATAGTGCAGACAGTAACTGATTTAAACAGAGCCAGAAACACAAAGATTTACAAAGTGCAGTGCACAGCAGTCGCAGGCGTGACCACTTGCACTCCTGTAACTCCATAACTTCTCACTGAACCTCAAAAAGGCAGGCCCTTCGGCCTGCCTTTTTTATTTGTGCTGTTGTTTTTAATAAATTGTGATAGAATTAAAAACCTAAACAAGGAGTGCTATTCTAAAATTTTCTGCTATGGAGGCGAGATGAAGGCTGTATTTTTGAGACTGATTGTGGTACTTGTTTTAACGGTTTTATCTTTAACAAATACTTCCTGTTCAAAAAAGGAGGAACCTGCAAAAGGTTCAATAAGTAATGAACAGGTTCAGGGACAACGGCCTGTCGCGCCCCCTAATGAGGCAGAGAAGAAAGAACGGATAATAAAAGGAAATGAAGAGGCAAAGGCTGTTGTGGTTGCTAAGGTTAACGGAGTGGATATTACTATGTTTGCTCTGGTAAGAGAAATGAACCTCATAGGCAAAAACTTTGTTAAACCAGGCCAGCCTATCACTCCGGATGTTACTGAAAAGGTCAAGAAAATGGCGCTTGATAGAGTTATCTTAGAGGAGCTTGCAGTTCAGGAGGCAAAAAAACAAGGAATTAACGTAAAGCCTGATACCGTAAATGAGATAGTAAAGAGAATGAAAAGTCATATGGGTGATGCGAATGCTTTCAATCAATATCTGAAAGAACGCGGATTGACCGAAGACGGCCTGAGAAAACAGATAGTGAGGAGCCATACATTTGAATTAATAACCAAGGCAATGGTTTACGATAAGATAAAGGTTGATGAAGCATTTGTTAAGTCCGAATATGAGAAGAATAAGGACAAGTTTGTTTTTCCGGAAAAGTTTATGGCTGAGGACATTTTTTTTGGGATGAATAAGACTGATGAGTTTACTATGAAAAAGGCTAACGATGTGCTGACAATGATAAAAAAGAACAATAATGATTTTTCTAAGCTTCCGGATGACGGCTCTTTCCTGTTATCAAAAGGAAGAGTTACAAAGGACAGGCACCCGGCTGTTTATGAATTGATGACAAGGATGAAAATTGGCGAGGTAAGCGATGTAATCAAGGACATAAATGGGCTGCATATCATAAAAGTAGTCTCAAAGGAATCTGCAAGGGATATGAGTTATGAGGAAGCAGGCGAAGTGATAAGGAAAAAGACGATTTCAGCAGAAGGCGAGAAAAAAATGATGGAGTGGGCCGCAGGGCTCAGGAAAAAAGCCAAAGTAGAGATTCTGCTGGCAGAAGTGGAGAAAAAACTAAAACAAGAGGCTGAAATAGTCAGGAAGTAATCAGGCAAAACATCTATGGGCTAAATCACCCAATTGGTGGGTGATTTAGCCCCTTTGTTTTTATACAGCTGTATTTTTGTGCAATCCAATAGTTAAATCTTTGTTAAATCCTGCAACTTTTTATCTGAGAACAAGGCATATAACTTGCATGTTTTTTTGTGGTGAAAAATCACAAAGTACAGCCAAGTTTTCACTATTATTAACTTATTTGAAGGGGGTGATAGGATAACAAATTATATTTTTGCATAGGGATCTTTCGTAAGTCTGTTGAAAACAGTTAATCAGGTAACTTAAAGGAGTTAAAAACATCTAAGAATTTAACATATAACGTTTAACGTATACCCGAACATCGGTCTGATGCTTGGCCTGATTCGGATGGATAAAAGGGCTTATCTTTTATCTTATACAACGCCTTTAAAGCTGTGCCCTATCTTTGACTGTTTTGCAGTCTGATTTCATTGCCTGTCAAAGCAAGAAAAACTTTTTTCAGCGGCTTACATCATTAATTCAGGCATATTTTATTTTTCAGGGGGTAGAATCTAAACAATAAACTCGATGTGAGGGGGATAAGTATGGAGAGAAATAATTACATTGTGAGGAGAGTGCGTTACATGTTCTTTTTCGCACTTATTGCGAGCTTGATTTTATCTATGGCTTCATCTGTATGGGCAACGGATCCGCCGTACGAGATGCAATGGGGTGTCCAGAGGGGAAGCACAGGGAATGACATTGCTTATGGTATTGGAGGTGATAATGCCGGAAGCGTCTACATAACAGGCAACACAAACGCCTCTATTGACGGACAGCCCCATTTAGGCGCTAACGACCTCTTTTTAATAAAATACAATAGCAACGGAGTCTGGCAGTGGACAAGGCAGTTGGGAAGCAATCCGGGAAATGAATGGGCAAATGCTGTTGCTGTTGTCAAAGATATAAATGGCGACGCATATGTTGTGGGAAGGACCAACGGCACTATGCCCGGGCCCGACAACATAAATTATGGCGGCAATGATGTCTTTATTGCCAAGTATAATTCTAATGGCAATGTTATTTGGGTTAAACAGTTTGGAAGTAGCGGACAGGATATCGCCTACGCAGCAGGAATTGATCAGGCAGGCAATGTTTACATTACAGGCAGGACCAACGGCGCATTACCCGGACATACTAATAAGGGGGGAAACGATATGTTCCTGCTCAGGTATGACCCGGAAGGCAAACGGGTATGGTCAAAGCAGGAAGGAACCAGCGGAGATGAGGAGGCATTTGCCCTTACGATTGACAGCTCAAACCGCATTTATATAGGAGGATACACAACAGGAACTTACAATGGGCCGGGTGAAAAGCACAATGTTAATTTCGGCGGGAAGGATATACTTGTCATGAGATTTGATTCAAATGGGACCTTCTGTTGTTCAAAACAGTATGGAAGCGCGATAGATGACGTTGCAACAGCAATAGCAGTTGATAGCTGTGACTTTATTTATATTGTCGGGAATACCGGGTATTCAGGAAATACTGTGCCGACCCTAATGAAATGTGATTCAGTTGGCACTAGATGGTATAAGAGCCTGGATTTGCAGGTTGAAGAAATTGTATCTTCCCTTACAATTGACCTTATGAACAATATCTATATAGCAGGACACGCTGATATCAACAGAGACGGTACAGTAAGTAAGGACATCTCTGTTGCTAAGTATGATAGTTATGACGGCACACTTCTATGGACAAAATTGATAGGCACACCAGCGAAGCATGATAGGGCTACCTCTCTGACAACAGACAATTTCGGAAGTGTGTATGTTACCGGAACTACAGAGGGGAATCTCTTTGGGAACAACTCAGGAGGAAATGACGTTTTTGTCATAAAGTTCGTTGACATTACCCCACCCACAGGAACAGTAAAGATTAATAATGATGCAATCTATTCTAATTCGACCTCGGTAACTTTAAATCTTATTTGTAACGACGGCAATGGCAGCGGATGTTCTGCCATGAGATTCAGCAATGGCGGCGCTTCATGGTCTGACTGGATTACGCAGACGGCTGCACTTTCATGGACTGTGAGCAAACCTTGGACGCTTACAAGTGGCGACGGCACAAAGACGGTTTATGTGCAGTACAGGGATGTTGCAGGAAACGTTTCAACAAGCACAATTAGCGATAATATAA
>CAZBSJ010000172.1:1817-4108 GCA_964494165.1 uncultured Nitrospiraceae bacterium | reverse complement strand
TCTGAACTTTTCTTGCTTGCAGAGATTTGCCTGCAGCTTTTCTAGCTTTTCAGAAAAAAGCGGGAAGACCTTTCCGCAATTTATACAGATAAGATGGTCATGATGGTCATGGCCAAATGTGTGCTCATAATGTGCATGCTTATCAACCCTTTCTACCTGATCAACAAGCCCGCACTCAAGAAGCAAAGGCAGTGTCCTGTAAATCGAGGCTTTCGAGACCTTCAGCTTTTTTTCTCTCATCCTTACGTAAAGGTCATCCGGGTCGAAATGTCCGTGACGGGAAAATACCTCTTTAAGAACAGCCGAGCGCTCTTTTGTCAGCTTTAGCCCCTTGCTCTCAAGAAATTCTCTGAAGATCTTGTCTTCCATAATTTTTTGACTTAAAGGTTTACATTTAGTGCCCTTAGGATCCAGTTAAGCAGCCCTCCGAATAAAAAGGCCAGAGGAAATACAATCGCGAGGATGCTAATTGCTGCCTTCATTCCGCGCTCTTTAACAATCATGAAAAGGCTCGCAAGGCACGGGATGAACAGGGTTATTGTCACAAGGCTGACAACAGACTGAATCGGGGTCAGCATTCCTTTCTCAGCCAGAGAGAAAAGCCCTGCAGCCCCGTAATCTCTTCTTAAGAACCCCATTACAAATGACTCTGTTGTTTTTTCAGGCAGGCCAAGAAGGGTTACGACCACAGGAGAGGCAATCGTCTGCAGCATATCTATGAGATTTAGTTTGTGGAAGACAAAAAGGATAAATGTCCCCAATATAAACAATGGAACAGCCTCCTTAAGATACCATTCAATCCTTCCCAGTGTTTTAACAGCTATGTTTGTGAGATTCGGCCTTCTTATCGGGGGAATTTCGAGAAAGAACTCTGTTTTTTCCCCCTTAATAACCTTCGAAGCAAGATATCCGGTAAATAATAATACGCCTAACACACTGCCAGCCCAAATAAGCGTTGCCTTAAAGGATAATGCTCCAAGCATGCCGAGTATCACGCCCAGCTGGGCAGAGCAGGGAATGGCAAAGGCTATAAGCAGGGTAATTATCAATCTCTCTTTTTTCGTTTCGAGAATCCTTGAGGTCATTACTGCCATTGTGCCGCAGCCAAGCCCGAGCACCATAGGCAAAACTGCCTTGCCGTTCAGCCCCATTAGATTGAAAAGCCTGTTGCTCATAATTGCCAGCCTTGGCAGATAGCCGCTGTCTTCAAGTATGGAGAATGCAATGAAAAAAGTTGCGGTTATCGGCAGAATTATGGCAATAGCATAGGTTAGGGCAACGGTCACCAATCCGTATTCGCCGACAAACATCTCATGGATTATCCCGCTTGGGATAACAAGCTCAATAACTTTAGTGACCATAGGATTAATATATTCCCCAAAGATGACCTCTTCAAAAAAATCCACAAGTGTGCCTGCGCCAAAAACGCCGACGAATTCATAGAGGACGTACAAGACCAGAAGCAAAATCGGAATGCCCCAAACAGGGTGCATACTTACGCTCCCGATAAATGAAAGCAGCTTTCCGCCTTCTTCTGCAGTCCTTCTCAGCACCTTTTCTGTTATCTCTTCCGCAACCTCAAATCTTTTTTGACTGATTAATAAACTTATTGGCTCCTTTAGCTTCGACTGGCACTCATCCCTTAGAGACTCAATGCTTTTCAAAATGTCGGGATTTAGATTTACCACCATCCAGTCCTTAAGGCTCTCATCCCCGGAAAGAATCATTATTGAAAGCGCTCTTCTTGAGATTGTCATCTTTGGAAGAAGTGATGAAATCTTATCTATATACTCTTCTATGACAGATTCATATCTGACCTTAAGCGTAGGCGTCAGCGGATTAGGGATTGCCGATTTTATATCTTTTATCCCTTTCCTCTGAGGAGCTATCGTACTTACTGTTTCAACGCCTATAAGAGTCTTAAGCTTGTTTATGTCTACGACGATGCCCTTATCCATGGCTTCATCTTCCATATTAAGCACCATAATCAAGGGCAGGCCCATCTCTGCAATCTGCAATGTCAGGAGCAAGGATCTTTTCAGATTCTTTGTGTCTGCAACCTGCACTACTGAAAAAGGTCTCTCTTTTAAAAAGAGATCACGGGTGACTTTTTCATCCTCGCTCATAGGCATGAGGCTGTTAATGCCGGGAGTATCTACAATGAGATAGTTCTTTCCATCATGCGTCATGTCTCCATAGGAGATCTCAACAGTAGTGCCCGGATAATTCGAGACAGTCACATACTTCTTTGTCAGCAACCCGAATATAACGCTCTTGCCCACATTCGGGTT
>CAZBSJ010000172.1:0-1717 GCA_964494165.1 uncultured Nitrospiraceae bacterium | reverse complement strand
ATGAATTCCGGCTCGTTACATAACAAATAACGCGATCATAGACCTTCACCGTTCTTTTATACAATCTAAAAGTGCCCCCGATTAATATGTGCGGTTATCACTTCTGAAGTATGTTCTTTTGTTGTATACTAACTATGGCTATTTGGCATTATTTTTTGAAAGGAGACGGCTATTGAAAAAGATACTAATAGTTGATGACCTGAAGCCTTTTGTAGAGGAATCAAGAAATATTCTGAAGGGGGCTGACGTACAGATATTTACTGCCGGCTCTGGAAATGAAGCGATTGAAATCCATCGAAGGGAAAGGGTTGATTTGATCCTCCTTGACCTTGATATGCCTGACATGAGAGGCGATAAGGTCTGCTCAATCATACGCAATGACCCGGACCTGAAGTTTGTGTCAATTCTTATGGTCATTAAGCTTAGAGACGCTGATATTGAACTATGCCGCCAGTGCGGGGCAAATGATTACACAACTAAACCAATCGATCCTATCGCACTCCTCAGCAAGACTGTCACGCTCTTAGACATTCCGGCAAGAAAAGAGTATCGGGTGCTCATGAATCTAAAAATCAGCGGCGAAAAAGACAACATATCTTTTTCAGCCATTTCTTTAAATATAAGCATCAACGGTATCCTGTTGCAGACTGCTGCTGCTTTAAGCATCGGAGACAGGATTAAGTGCTCTTTGTTTCTGCCCGGAGGTTCACAGATAGCATTCACCGGAGAGATTATCAGGGCAGAGAAATCCGCATCAGAAGGCTTAAACTATTATGGCGTGCGGTTCACTTCAATAAGCGAAGAGGCACGAGAGGCTATAGACTATTTTGTAAAGAATCGGCCTCCTGCATAAATTACCTCCGCTTCCAAAATTAATGAGGCTTATTTGAGCATTTTATATTTCTTGCGCATAAACCTGCCTAACTCCATCATTCACAGCCCTACTAACTTCAAGAAATGAAATCTACGCTTTTATCTGCTTGCTAGTTACTTTTTCCCCATCTACAAACGCCCTACCTGCATTTTGCTCTATCGCTCGGCGCAGCCTCTGCCTTTCGTACATCTTTTTTACCCTTAAATCCCTCCTCAACCCTCTAACTCATTGTGCAAATCATTTTCCAAAATGTTCCACGTGGAACATTGCCTCTCGCACTTATCGGCTCCCAGAATCTAACTCAAAAATAGACCGCCCAGACACCTTTACTCAAAGCCCGTCCCGGCTTTCAGGAAATTACAACGCATATTAGACCAGGCCAGACTATAATGGCTCCCGCTGTAAGGAGAAATTTTTCCTTACGACTCCCCCAGGCCCTCTTTTGTGGGCACAAACATCTGAGCAAGGCCTCCTTACGCAGAAAATACTCCTTACGCCGTTGCTGCACCCCCTATTTTGGATAATTGACTGACAAGGCGCAGAAGTGCACAACCATGGAAAGAACTAAATGGAAAGGAAAGACATGCAACAGCATACAAGAAAAGCACAGATAACTCCCGCATAACAAAAAACTAAATTGGCAAATTGAAAATACCTTTGCGCCAGTCCTATGCTCAAAAGTATTTAATGATGTAGAATTGATTAAAGAGATATGGACAAAAAAATATCAAATATATTCTGTAAAGACTAATGGAGGTCACTGCGCTATGAAAAAACTTGCTGCCTTAATTTTTGCGGGGATATTTTTTATCAGCTGTGCCCATGTGGTATCTAATCATATTA
>CAZBSJ010000171.1:1441-4141 GCA_964494165.1 uncultured Nitrospiraceae bacterium | reverse complement strand
ATTTACCCATAAGATTATCAGAGGCGACCAGCCGGTGATAAACGGCGACGGCAAACAGACGAGAGATTATGTATATGTGATGGATGTGGTCAAAGCCAATGTAAGGGCATTGGATGCAAATATTTCCGGAGAATTCAATATAGCCACAGAAACAGAGACCTCAGTCAATGAACTTTTTGATAGACTTGTTAAGGCATCAGGCGGAAGCACAAAGGCAATACATGGCCCTGTAAAAAAAGGCGAACAGCAGCGCTCATGTCTGACATTCAGAAAGGCAAAAGATGTTTTGGGCTGGGAGCCGAGCATTCATTTGTCTGAAGGGCTTAGCAATACTTTTGAATGGTTTTCTAAGAACACTAAATGACTGCCAATTCGGTTTTGTCTAAGAATATAATAGAATGAACAGAAAAATTATAATTGAAAAATATGTTGACAAGATGTTTTAAAATATTAATAACACTTGCTTTTTTATTGTTTGTCTTATATTTTGCCCATGGATTTATTCTTGAAAAAGCCGGCAGATTTCTATATTACAAAGACGCATTAAAACCGGCTGATGTGATAGTTGTGCTTGCTGGTGAGGAAACTGAGCGGGTTGAGTATGGCGTTAAGCTTTTCAAAGAGGGGTGGGCGAGAAAGGATAAGATTGTAATGTCCGGCGGGCCTTTAGTCTGGAAATACACCTGGGCTGCGCTTATGCAGGAGCATGCCTTATCTCTCGGAATACCCCAAAATGCTATTTTGCTTGCAGACAGATCAAGAAATACAGTGCAGGAAGCAATAAATGTCAGAGAAATTATGAGTAAGCACGGATATAAATCATGCATACTTGTGACTTCGCCATATCATAGTAAGAGATCTTTAAAAATCTTCAGGAAAGTCATGGGGGATAAGATACAGATAATTAGCGCTCCCTCTGAGAGCTGGTTCAGTTTTGATGAGTGGTGGAAGAGAAAAAGGGACAGGGCAAGGGTATTTGATGAGTATGCTAAATTTTTATGGCTGTTGATTTCTGGTCTTAAGGTCAACTTTGATTAGAATAAAGATAGGGTATTTTTATTTATAAAATATGATGCTAATTTAAGCTGCTTTTTGGAAATACCGTGTTGATATTAATATTATGAATTGATACTGTTAACTATGCTATAATTCTCCAGTATAATTTTTCCTGTTTTAAGTTTTGATATTGCGAAAAGGTATCTTTTGCTTTAAAAACATGATAAAACATAAAATGCGGCATATATATAGGTTCTTATCTATATTTATAGTATTAGTTTTTTTTGCCAGCATAGCTTCTGCTGAGAAAAATCCGCTTGAGTCAATGAAAGATGATATGATTTCGTATTTCAAACCCATGAAAGGGCAGATTATTTCTGTTGAAAATGGCTCAGTTACAGCTGATATCGGATCAAATGCTCAGGTAAAGCCTGGGATGAGGTTTACAGTATACAGGGAAGGTTCTTCCTTCTTGCATCCGGTGACAAAACAGCCGATTGGACTGATGGAGACAATTGTAGGCAAGGCAGAGGTTAAGGAAGTAGCCCTTGATAAAACAGTATTAACCGTTATAAGCGGAGAGATAAAAGAATCAGACAAAATAAGAATTTCTGAGAAGGAAGTTAAAGTTTTGTTCTATCAGGCTAAGAGTGTTGATTGGAGCATCGCTGATTCGTATTACAGATTATTGAGGGATACGGGAAGATTTGAATTATTGGATACATCTACCTCAGATGTTACAGACTCTGAAATAATCGATGAGGCCAAAAGACTCAATGCAGAGGTCGTCCTTATTCTTTCCACTCAAAAGACCGGCGATGAAACTATTTTAAATCAAAATCTCTTCTGGGTTGATAATCCCTCCTTATTTTCTCAAAATCAAGCAAAGATTACGGGCGTTTTAATTAAGGAGTTAAGTCTCGGCGAAGAGTTTTTCGGTGTTAAGGAAAGGGAGGCTCAGGTTTATGTGGATCTTCCTTTTGGCGTTAAAATGATTGTTTTTGGGGATATTGACGGGGATGGGAATGCCGAACTGCTTATTAGTACAGGGAAGGATATCCGTTTATATATGTCAGGGGGCGAACTTAGCAGCAGTTATGAAATTAAGGGGTCTATAACCGAAGATCACATATGGCTGGATGCATTTGACATAAATAAAGATGGAAAGGATGAAGTTGTAGTTTCTTTGATTAAAGACAACACTTTGTTGTCAAAAATATACGAGCTTAAAGGCGAAAAATTTTCTTTGGTATTTGAAGGCAACATTTTTTTAAGGCGCATAGAGAATAATCTTTTTGCTCAGGCTTACGATTATGCTGAAGGTTATAAGGGTAGTGTTTATTCAGTAAAATGGGATAATGGCTATAAAAAAGGTGACGACATTAAGCTTCCTAATGGTGTAAACATTTATGATTTTATTTATCTTGGTAAATCTGATGATAAGCAGTTGATCCTTGCATATGACAATGAAGGATATATGAACCTTTACGAAGGAAATGTGCGGATATGGCGCAGTAAAGAGGACTATGGCGGTTTTATGAGGACATTTAAAAAACAATCGCTTACGATTTATGTTGATAAGGGCGAATGGTCTATAAAAGACAGGCTTATTAAACATGGTGATGAAGCATTAGTGTTGAAGAGAAATCCTCTTGTCGGCGTTGCCAGGGGATTGGGCTTCAGCAAATCCGAGATTATATCCCT
>CAZBSJ010000171.1:0-1341 GCA_964494165.1 uncultured Nitrospiraceae bacterium | reverse complement strand
CCAAGGATTGAGGGTCATAGGAGAGGAGCTGAGAGGGCCAAGGAGATTATAAAGGTAGCAAATGAGGCTGGCATCAGCGTATTGACTCTTTATACTTTTTCATTGGAGAACTGGCAGAGGCCTCAAAATGAGGTGTCTACATTAATGAAATTGCTCGAAATATATTTAAGGAGCAATCTGGATGAATTTATGTCCGGAGGAATAGTTTTCAAGACCATCGGGGAGACTTGGCGATTACCTGATGGCATACAATCACTTATATCAGAAGTAGAGACAAAAACCGCAAGCAACAGTGGGATGAAAGTTGTGGCTGCTCTCAGCTATGGCGGTAGAAATGAGATTATCAGAGCCGTAAAAAAAATTATTGCTTCAGGTGTTGACCCAGAAAAAGTTACAGAGGATTTCTTTAGTTCCTTGCTTGATACAGCAGAGCTTCCAGCGCCTGACCTGATAATAAGGACAAGCGGTGAAAGGCGCATAAGCAATTTTCTTTTATGGCAGAGCGCATATTCAGAGTTTTATTTCACAGACACATTGTGGCCTGATTTTACAAAAGACGAGCTTTTTACAGCCTTGCGTGATTACCAGATGCGAGAGAGAAGATTCGGGGCTGTCCCTCAAAAAGTAAAATCCTGACATGCATCTGAAAAGACTGATTATCGCCTTAATCTTTATCTCTCTTTTTTATTTCTATGTGGCAAAACTTTCACCTGTATATTTTCTCCTGCTTCTTATAATTGTTGGCGCTGCAGCTCAATATGAGTTTTATCTGATGTATAAAGTAAGCAGACTTTTTAGATATATCGGCATAATATTTGGAACATTAATCTTATGTTTTGCTTATTTCGGCTCATACAGTTTTTTAAATTTATTTGCTTTTCTGTTAATCGCTTTTGCTGTCTTAAGACTTTTTTATAGAAAAGATCCCGGATCTTCTCTTAAAGATATGGCAGCTCCGATTATCGGAGTCATTTACATACCGTTGCTGCTAAGTTTTCAGATATTTTTAAGGGTGCAAGGGTATGAATGGATATTTATTCTCTATGGCAGCGTCTGGCTTTCAGACAGTATGGCGTATTATGTCGGACGTGGCATTGGAAAGCGGAAGTTATATACGGAAATAAGCCCTAATAAAACAGTTGCTGGAGCTGTCGGTTCAGTATTTGGCGGCTTACTGGGTGCAGTTATTCTGAAGGCTATTTTTATGAATTCAATAAATGTATCTTATGCTCAAATAGTTATTTTAGGTTTTGTAATAGGTTCCGTGACTGTTATCGGGGACCTTGTAGAATCAATGTTTAAACGCGATGCCGGAGTAAAGGATTCAAGCAATATACTGCC
>CAZBSJ010000170.1:0-4174 GCA_964494165.1 uncultured Nitrospiraceae bacterium | reverse complement strand
CATCTGTCTGGCTCACGCTTATCCCAAGGATGTCTTTTGTTTTAATAGTTTCTGTAATAAAAGTCTGGACTTCCTTAAGAGACATTCTCCTCACACCTGATAGATAGTCCCACTGATCAGAATAGGGAATCAGATTTTTATCTAAGAAGATGCTATTACCTTTTTCTGAGGGAGCTTTTTGAAGAGGGAGAGCAATAAGATTCCCGAAACCTCCCTTGGGCATGGTATCCTGATTTGGGAATAAGCGGTCATAACTTTTCATGTCGAGTTCATGTCTATTAGACATGGTTTCTGTTATCAAGAAACTTCCCATTTGTCTGGCGAGAGCAGCAGGGAATGGCTCTGAAAAGAATATCCAGATATGCCCTCCATTACCAGACCGAGACCGTTCAAGATGTGCTGGGATGTTATTATGTTTACAGGTCTCCATGAAAGCCTCTATATCTTCCTGCCATGTTTGTCTATCAAAGTCTATAGCAAGGAAATAGCAGGTTTCATTCTCAAGCATAGGGTAGACTCCAATCGTGATTTTCCCCTCCAGATGTCTGCGGATTACATCATCGGTTACAGGAGAAAGCTTCCTGCTGTTACATTCACCACATTTTATAGCAGGTTTTTTACAAACCCCATTTATCCATTCATTTTCACAAACCGGGCTATATCCCTTTGCTCCTGTTTTCTTGCTTGTCCATAATTTCGGATAAACATCTTCTCTTCCACGAAATAAAGAGCGAAGCAGAGCTATCTTCTCACTGAGAGGAGATAGGGCGTTTATTGTTGCAAGGCTTTTGGCAGGAGATTCAAAATGAAAGTCCAGTTTAGAAAGTGAAAGACGTAATTCTTCAAGAACATTAATTAACTGTCCCCGTTCAGCATCTATTTTCTTTAGACGTGACTCAATACTTCTAATTTTACTGAGTATATCATTTCTGTCTTTAAGCATTAAGCTGCATCAAGCCTTTTCTCCCCATGAAGAAATCTTCAGGATATCGAGAAGTTCAGAAATCTTCTCATATGCCCTACGCATGATTATAGCCCTATCATCTTCTTCTGTCACCTCAAGAAAGTCTGCCACCCATTTCGGCCCTATATGCTCTATGGATGCGAACTCGCTCCTTATCTTCTTAAGCCCCTCGGTTATGAGTTTGTTTTTTATATGCGGCCTGAATTCTGAAGCAAGCCCTTGTATACCGCCTGGATAATGCTCAACGCAATAATAAATGTCATAAGCGTCTTTTTCTTTCATCCGCTCATACATTGCCATCCCCTTCATCACAAGGAATGGGACAATCCCTGCAACTTTAAAACTTACCTTATCTTTTCCTCCCTCCGGGAGTTCCCCCTCGATTGTTACAGTGATTGAAGAATCAAAGGCAAGGTCACAACCTCTTGCTTTTCGCGCCCGGATATCCTGAACTTTCTGTGTCCTATGCCCTTTGCCTGTGCCTCCGTATTCGCCTGCCATGAGGTCAACCTCGACATTTATCGGTTCTGCTCCTTCGATCCTCACCTTCCTGAAAAACCTGAAAGGCTGTTCTTTATCCTGCGTATAACCACGCTTAAGGAATGCCTCTAAGATTGTCTGATAAGTGTCATCAGGAATTTTTGAAAAGTCCAGGGCAACATCAATATCAAGGCTGCCGACATGAGGTTCACCTGTATTGAATACTTCGGGATTGAAAACGGCAGGGTTGAACATCGCCTTTGTTTGCAGTTCATCTGGCTGTGGAAAGAGAAAAGCTGGAACCCATCCACCGATTATTACCATTTCATCTTTAATTTTACCGAGCAGATGAACAAGTTCCAGAAGGACAGACTTACAGGCTTTGACTTCTCTTTCTCCATATTGGCTTTTACTTACCATTTAACCCTTATCCTTTGTTCAAATATTGCCTGTGCTGCTTCCTCGCCTCTGCCTTTGAAACTCCTCAGATCAAGATAAAGCTGGATGTCAGATACAACATTAATGCCTCTAATATCCTGAAGGCCATAGAAGACGCCTTCATCGTATGGCTGAAGAAGTGTTACGTTTGCTCCGGTCTCTACTTTTTTCAGTTGCAGGGCTTTTGCAACGTCATCAATATTACCATCAATATAAGAGAAGAACCGCATGAATCTTACAAATGGCGCCACCTTCCTTGCACCTGAAAATAATGCGAGGCCATAGCGATACCTCCTTCTTTCACACTCTTTTTTGATTGCTGCCTCAAGCTGGTCTTCTGAAAGACCTGAATAGAATGAAAAACCCCGATTTTTTTCATAGGAATAATTATTAACCCACTGGTTAAGCACTTCCTGGGGTTTGATAAGATAGAAGCTCTTATTTTCTTCCTTAATCCATTCCTCTGAAAGAAGCGCCTTTTTCACCCTTGAGGTCAAGCCTATGCTGATGCCCGCCTCTTTTGACAGGTCTTCAACGTACCATTTCTTTGCAGGGTCTGAAAGAAGCACTCTCAGTATTCTGCTGGATTTCGGGGAGAAGACAGATCTTGAGATGCGGGCAGTAACAAAAGGATTAGGTCTCCCGCTCCTGTCTATAAACAGATTCTTGAAGGATAGGAAGGCATTTCCAGCCAGATCAACGCAGCCTATGCCTGCCTCTTTGCATATCTGCCTGCTTGCATCACTTAGGTAAGGAGCAACCAGTATTCCATAGGAGTCTTTATAGCTTTTAAGATATTCTTTAAGCTGGACAATTGCCATTCTTGTAAGACGCGGTTCGCCTTGTGATTTTACTTCTACAATAAATTTTGCAGGCTTGCCGGAAATGAGAGTGCTCAATACTAAATCAAACTCTTTGTTATTGAGCCTGACATTGGTTTTAGAGTCCCTCAGCTCTAAGAAGGTAACATCTGAAAGAACATGCGCTACACTGCTCTGCGCTCTCTTAAGCAGCTCTTTCTCTCGAAACTGTTTCACTTTAAAAGCTTGTTTCACCATATGGTGAAACTATACATTATAGTGAAACAAAAGTCAAGGAGATTCTCAATACTTTTTCTCCTTCTTCCCGACCTTCCCGACCTTCCTGTATTTAGTCCCTTTCTTAAGTTCTATATCTGGATACTTGGGATTTAGAGGGTGAAGGACAATCGTATCTCCTTATTTCTTTAACTGCTTGAAAGTTGCCTCCTCGTCGTCGTTCTTCACGATAACATAATCCCCTTTATTTAGTATTTTCCCAATACAAAAACCTTAAAAAGTATAACAGCAATTTGTTATTTTTACATTATTTTTTATGTCGTTAAGGTATTAAGGAGCACCTCATGATGCCCCTTTTCTCTCTAATTTTTCCCAGAGGTCTATCACATGAAGGTGAGGTGCGCATTTACTTAAAGTGCTGGTGAAAGCGGATATCTCAAACTTCCGCTTCCATGATCTGAGACATACCTTTGCAAAAGGGTTTCAATAACTATATCTCATTCATGACCATTTGCATAGGACTTTTTCAGCAAACTGTTAAAGGATACTTTTAATCTTTCGGATAAGGAGATTTTGGACATCCTGGGGATAAGCTTAAGAACGCTAAACCGCCTAAAGAAAAAAGGGGGAAGATTCTCCAGATCTGCCAGCAAAAGACTCTTAAGATGCGCGGGAGTTTTAGCCCTTGCAGTAGAGGTGATGGGGGATACAGACCCGGTTATAACATGGTTTCATAACAAGCAGGTCGGGCTTGCTGGGAAAAAACCCATTGATTTGATTAAGACAGAGGCTGGAGCCATAGAGGTCTCAGACCTCCTTGGACGCATCAAACACAGTGTTTATTCCTAAATACTAAAAATAATAAGGAGGGTAAGGTCCGGGTGCTGACTTTATAAAAGAAAATATGATTAAAACAGCAGGTGAGGGGTGGATTGCATTAATAGGGGTCTGGCTGATGACAACCCTTATATTTATCTTTTGGTTATTCACTAATATTTTCCTTGGCACTCTGGTAGGCTCTTTAACCGCATGGGTGCTGTCATTGACATTCTTAGGCGATTGGATAACCGCCGGCCTGAACAACATAAACATTACAACAGTGACAGGAGATCTCTACAAGATAGGAGCTGCAGCTGGTTTTATTTCTGGTTTCTTTAAGTTTTCTTTTACTACGGCGAAAAAATGAATAACCCTTGTAGTTCAGAGTTTTAGAGGAAAGGCTATCCAAAGAAAAGGGAATCTAAAAGGTAGAGGA
>CAZBSJ010000169.1:0-4192 GCA_964494165.1 uncultured Nitrospiraceae bacterium | reverse complement strand
GCTGTCTCAAAAACTGCCTTCTTGCCCTCTTCTGTCCTTGCCTCGATATAAAATCTGACCTTTGGCTCTGTTCCGGAAGGCCTTATCATCAGCCATGAACCGTCATCAAAAACAAGTTTTGTTCCATCGAGCGTTATTATTTCCTTCACTGTCCTCTTATTTCCGCCGATATCAATACTGGTCCCGACTTTATAATCGTCTTTGATCCCTGATAATTTTTTAATTAATGGTTCGCCAACCAGAGAACGGTCGACAGAAATGCCTGAACGGTCCGGATAATAATAACCGAACTCATCCATTATGCTCTTTAGGTACTCGCTCAGATTCTTTCCTGTTGTTGCCATCATCTCTATTGCCAGCAGAAATCCGAATATCGCATCCTTTTCAAGTGTATGGTTATATCCAGAAATGCCGTCAGATTCTTCAAAAGCTATTATCGCCTTCTCCTTTGATGTTTTGAGCAGATACGGCCTGAAGTTTTTGAATCCCACCTTTGTCTCAAGCACAGGAATCCCCAATTTTCCGGCTATCGCATTCAGAAGATTGCTGGAGCCCAATGATTTTACTCCTATTCCCTTAATGCCTTTATGCACATGAAGGAAATGAAATGCCATTGCGCCGAAATAATTCATGGGTATCTGCATAACAGCGTCAGCATGCCTTATGCGGTCTCCGTCAGGGTCCATGATAACGCCCATCCTGAATCGTGCAGTGCTTTCTTTCAGGATTTTTTCAACTCCCTGCATATTCTTTTGCGAAGGCTCAGGCGCAACACCGCCAAAGAGAAAATCATCCTCTGTCCTGAGATATTTAATCTTGTTGCTCTCGCCGACTATCCTGTTTATCTTTCCCCTCGTCGCGCCATGAACATTGTCCACACAGATAATGCAGTCTTCTTTTTTAATAAAATCCCTTATCTTTTCCAGATCAATCGTGTTTCTCTCAGTAACATATTTTATGTAGAGATCCGTCAGGTCAGCGCTCTCGATTTTTGCAGACTTCACCTGCTTAAGAGTTATGGACTGACGCATTTTTTTGTTTGCAATCTCTTCTATCTTTCCTGTTATCTCTGTGCCTGCTGGCCCTCCGTCTGAAGGGTTGAACTTAAAGCCGGCATAGTTTGAGGGATTATGTGACGGAGTAAGATTGATGGAACATGCAGCGTTCAGCATCTCAATGCCTGCTGATATCTCAGGTGTCGTTGTCTCTCCTGCATACCAGGTCTTTATACCGTCCATCTGGAGTATTCCGATAACCTCAAGCGCAAAGTCCGGGCCAAGAAATCTGTTATCATGCCCGACAATGATGCCGCGCCTTTTTATCTCATCAAATCCTGAAACGCCCATTGCATCCATGACTTCCTTGTCATTGCTCTTGAACATCTCGATTATAGAAGTGGTCACGATGCGAAGATTGTTAAAAGTAAAATCAGTCCCTATCTCGCCCCTCCAGCCAGAAGTGCCGAAAACAACCTTTACAGGGGCATTATTCTCCCTCGCAAACCGCTCCACAACTGAGAGGAGATGTCTGTTATTAGAAAAATCAGATAATATTTCTTTCCAGCATGACGCGGCATTTTTGAATTCGAGAGCCATTGTTGCCTCCGTATACCGAACTGCATTTAAAACATTGAAAATGTTGCGAAAAAATTTATTTTTCGATACCTTTTCTCCTTGGGCGAATCACAAAGACTGATAATTCCATTAGCTACTGATCTGTAAAAATATCTTTTCACCTATAACAAATCCAGACATTTTAGTATATTATCGAGTTAAATAAGTTTTTGAGCAATGTCTTCATTGTTTTCCCAAAATAGCCTTTACTTTCTTAATCACATTCTCAGATGTAAAGCCATACTTCTCCATAATAATCTCACCCGGCGCTGATGCCCCAAAATGATCTATACCGATGGCAACTCCATCAATCCCGACATACTTATGCCAGCCGTGGCTTGAACCTGCCTCAATAGATATCCTTTTCTTTATATCAGGCGGCAGCACCTCGTTTTTATATCCATCAGACTGAGATTCAAAAAGCTCCCATGAGGCCATGTTTACTACCCGCGCCTGTATTTTTTCAGCTTTGAGCTTCTCATACGCATCCAAGGCAATGTGCACCTCAGAGCCTGATGCAATCAAAATGATATCCGGCTTCGCAGAATCAGCAACCACATAAGCGCCCTTGTTTATTCCTGAAGCAGGGGAATATTTATCCCTGTCAATAACCGGCAATTTCTGCCTTGTCATTATTAATACAATGGGGCCTTTCTTGTGCGTGACTGCTATCTTCCATACCTCGCTCACCTCATTTGCATCAGCAGGCCTTATAACAGTCATTCCGGGAACAGCCCTGAGGCCAACAAGCTGCTCAACAGGCTGGTGGGTCGGCCCGTCCTCGCCCAATGCAACAGAATCATGGGTAAATATGTAAATAACATGCAGTTTCATCAATGAAGCAAGCCTCATGGGCGGCCTCATATAATCAGAGAAAATCAGAAAGGTGCTTGCGAAAGGCAGAAATCCTCCGTGAAGAGCCAAGCCGTTTGAAATGCAGCCCATTGCATGCTCCCTTACGCCATAGGCAATGTTGGAGTTGTCATAACCCCAGGGGCCTGCTGAAGCGCCGTGTACTTCTTTAACGCCGGCATCAGGGTACTGGAAATTTCCTTTGCCTTTTAATTCAGTGTTTGTCGAGGGATTAAGGTCTGCAGAGCCCCCTATTAAAAACGGTATGTGATTCGAAGTAGAGTTAATTACCTTGCCGAATGCGGCACGCGTTGCAATGCCTTTTTTATCAACCGGAAATACCGGAATATCACTTGCCCAATTTTCAGCAAGTTTCAAAGACATCATAGAATCCCATTCGAAAGCAAGCTCAGAATATTTCTTTTTGTAAGACTCAAACGTGTTTGTCCATTCTTCCTCAAGCTTCTTGCCTTTGCTCAATGCCTTTCTGAAATGTTTGGAAGCCTCTTCAGGGACATAGAAATTTTCTTCGTAAGGCCATTTCAGGTTCTTTTTAGTCGCAATCACCTCTTCCTGGCCTAAAGGCGAGCCATGAACCTCGAACGTGTCCTGCTTTTTCGGACTGCCAAAACCTATGTGAGTCCTTACAGAAATCAAAGACGGGCGCAAAACCTCTTTTTGAGCATTTACGATTGCCCTTGAGATCTCATCCATACCATTTCCATCCTGAACTGCCTGCACATGCCAGCCAAGGGCCTCAAACCTCTTCAGGACATCATCAGTAAATGTAAGCCTTGTCTCGCCTGCAAGGGTGATATGGTTATTGTCGTATAAATAGATAAGATTTCCCAATTTAAGGTGCCCGGCCAGAGAAGCTGACTCATATGAAATCCCTTCCATTAAATCACCGTCGCTTACTATTGCATAGGTATGATGATTGACAATCTCATGACCCGGACGGTTAAATCTGGCTGCAAGGAACCTTTCTGCCATTGCCATTCCAACTCCCGTGCCAAACCCCTGACCTAAAGGCCCGGTAGTGCATTCAACGCCAGGCGTATCTCCAAACTCAATATGCCCCGGTGTCTTGCTCTCCCACTGCCTGAAATTTTTGAGCTCGTCCATAGACAGCGCGTACCCTGTTAAGTGAAGGAGAGAATAAAGCAAGGCTGAGCCATGCCCTGCAGAAAGCACAAAACGGTCACGGTCAGGCCACTTAGGATTATTGGGATTATGCTTCAGGAACTTTGTCCAGAGCACATATGCCATTGTTGCGGCGCCCATGGGCATGCCGGGATGTCCGGACTTTGCCTTCTCGACCATGTCTATAGATAAAGTCCTGATGGTATTTATGCACAGATTGTCAATGTCCATAACACACTCCGATAATCTTTTGTATTACTATCCATAGTATCAAATTATGAATAAAAAGTGGAATGTGCTGAGATACATAGGCAATCACTTAACTAAGCGTTACAAAACAATTACTAAACGCAGGAAAGAAGCAATTAATCTCTGATTCTTAGCCTTCCATCCTGAAATACGCAGAATTTTCCCTTCATCTTGCTTTCATGGCTTTTCATTATCTTTCTAAGAACTTCGACTTTTTCATTCCCTGTTGTATCCTCAAGTCTAAGAATTAATACACCGGAATGGCCTACAGCAGGGTTCTATCTACATACAGGATCAGCGGATACCGATTGTTGTTCCAAGGATACGCGATACCA
>CAZBSJ010000168.1:0-4206 GCA_964494165.1 uncultured Nitrospiraceae bacterium | reverse complement strand
AATTATCATCCCTTATTTTGTAGAGTTTCTTCCAACGCAGCTTGCATTATGGTCGATAATACTTGCTTTTGTTTTTTCAGCGGCAGTAGGGATATTTTTCGGCGTGTACCCTGCAAGAAAGGCGTCTTTATACGACCCGATTACTGCGTTGAGGTATGAATGAGGAATCTGATGGTATACAGCATGGTTCTAATAATGCAGACATTGCTCCAAAATTTCTGTTAAAAACATGCAAATGTTAGGAAGTTTAATATATTATATTTGCTCGCTAACTGCGAGCTATGCATTTTATTTAACTCAATGAATTCTTTAGACTAACAACTAAAAACTAAAAACTGACAACTGAGATATGACAATGCCGATAATTAAGGTAGAGAATCTGGTAAAGAAGTTCGGGAGTATCACTGCTGTAAATGACGTTTCATTCAGCGTTGATGAGGGAACGATATTCGGTTTTCTCGGGCCGAACGGGGCAGGAAAGACAACTACCATAAATATTCTCTGTGCCTTATTGTCGCCCACATCAGGCACAGCGTTTGTAAACGGGTATGACTGTTTAAAAGAGTCTTCGTCAGTAAGAAAATCCATCGGAATTGTCTTTCAGGACACCACGCTTGATAAAGACCTTACTGCAGAGGAAAACCTGATATTTCACGCCTATCTATATAATGTGGAAAAAAGCGAACGGAAAAAACGCGTCGAAGAGGTTTTAAAATTTGTTGACCTGTACAACAGAAAAGATGATTTTGTAAAAAAGTTCTCCGGCGGCATGAAGAGGAGGCTTGAAGTAGCAAGAGGTTTGATACACAGGCCCAAGGTCCTGTTTCTCGATGAGCCGACACTGGGGCTAGATCCCCAGTCGAGGACAAACCTCTGGGAATTTATTACTAAGCTTCCAAGAATACACGAGGTGACCATATTTATGACTACTCATTATATGGAGGAGGCTGAGGTCTGCGATAACATAGCTATCATTGATAACGGGAAGATTATCGCAAGCAACAGTCCTGATGAGCTTAAAAAGACGGTCGGAGGCGATGTTATTTATTTAAAGACAAAGAACAACGAGAAGGCCAAGGATGAGATTGAAAAATTATTAAATGTTGAAGCAAGCATAAAAAACGGAGAGCTTTTCCTTTCAACGGTAAAAGGTGATGCATGTATCCCTGAGCTTATCAGGACATTGGGAGACAGCGTGCAATCAGTAAGGCTTCAGAGGCCTACTTTGAATGATGTGTTTCTGAAGCTTACAGGAAAGACGATAAGAGAAATAGAAGGCTCTGACGCAGACACGATAAAAGAGGAGGTAAGGGCATACAGAAAACGCCATGGAGATTAACGCGATATATGTAATAGTAGCAAGGGAATTAAAGAAATTTTTCCGCGAGAGGTCAAGGCTTGTATCTACAATCGCAAGACCCTTTGTATGGCTCTTCCTTGTAGGCTCCGGCCTTTCAAGGCTTGTCCAGCCTGTTGAGGGCATCTCTTACATGCAGTTTATATTTCCGGGTATTCTCGGTATGACTATATTATTCAGTTCGATGTTCTCATCCATATCTATTATTTGGGACAAGGAATTCGGGTTTATGAGGGAGATTCTCGTAGCGCCAGTATCAAGATTTTCTATTGTAATCGGCAAGGCACTGAGCGGTACAATAGTCTCGACTATCCAGGCTCTGGTAGTGCTTTCCTTATTCCCGTTCCTTGGGCTCAAACTGGGGATTATGAACGTAATCGGGGCAATATTTATATGCGCCATGATATCTTTTTCCATATCCGCATTCGGTATTGTCATCGCAACCTTTTATGAAAGCTATGAAAGCTTCAGCGCGATTATGAATTTCATAATACTTCCCATGTTCTTCCTTTCAGGGGCTATGTATCCTGTAAAGCTCTTGCCTGACGTACTCAAGTTTGTGGCTCAGCTGAATCCGCTCACATACGGGATTGATACCCTGAAACACGTGATCTCTCCTGCGGTCCACGGTCCTATGAGCCCGGACTTTAATTTTTTCACTAATATAGCGATTATCCTCACAGCTTCCGTGGTATTCGTCCTCTTGGGCGCTAAGGCATTTGAGAAAAAAGGGTAGAAGTTGACAAACAAGCCCTTTTTTACTATGCTTTTGACATAATCCACCAAACAAGGAGGGGAGTAATCATGAAGAGGCTCTTTTTTGTATTATTCTTGATTCTTGTCTTTGCCGGCGTAACAATAGCCCAGGTTGGCGTAAAAAAGAAGAGGCCATTGCCTTACGAATACGGCCGGTCAATCATCAACAACTATTCTGAAAAGGCTGACATGGCTCCGGTTGCCTTTGACCACTGGCTCCACAGGGCAAAATTTACATGCAGGCTCTGTCATGTGGATATCGCATTTGCGATGAAGATAGCCGGAACAGACATTAAGGCAGCAGACAACATGAAAGGCTTTTATTGCGGAACTTGCCATAACGGCAAGATGGTGCATGGAGACAGAAAGGTCTTTGAGGCATGCTCTAAAAAGATTACGCAGGATGATGCAAGAAGGTGCGACCGCTGCCATTCTGTGGGCAAGACTGTCAGGAAAGAATATGAGTTTGCCGAGTTTACTGCAAAATTTCCAAAAGAGCGCCTCGGAAATGGGATAGACTGGGAAAAGGCTGAGGCTGACGGATATATAAAACCTATTGATTTTATTGAGGGCGTGTCAATCAAAAGGCCTTCTTTTGTCATTCAGAAGGATTTTTCACTCGCCGCTAAGGTAGAGGGACTGCCGGATATCGTTTTCTCGCATAAGAAACACACTGTATGGAACGGGTGCGAGGTATGCCATCCCGAGATATTCCTCGGCGTTAAGAAAGGCGCTACCAAATACTCAATGGTTGAAATATTCGAGGGCAAGTTCTGCGGTGCATGCCATCGCACAGTTGCGTTTCCCATGATAGATTGCCAGAGATGTCATACAAAGCCTGTTCAATAAAGATTAGCCTTATTTTCGGGCTGTTTCTCTTATTGCAGGGGATGGTTTTTGGAGAGAGCTGGAATACCCCAAAACTTCCTCCTGCACATGAGTACGGGAACATCCTGATTAAAAGAACTGCTTTAAAAAGCGGTGTCAAGCCTGTCACATTTTCTCACTGGCTTCACAGACAGAGACATACCTGCAGGGTGTGTCATTTCGAGCTTGAGTTTAACATGAGGAAAAATACAACAGAGATTACAGAGGCGGAAAACAGGACAGGCAGGTACTGCGGCACAACCGGCTGTCATGATGGAAAGACTGCGTTCGGGCATGATAAACCCAACTGTGACAAATGCCATAATGGCAATATCGCCTATGGAAAGGAGAATTTTAAGAAGCTTTCCGGCTTTCCAAAGACAGAATTTGGAGACGGCATAGACTGGGTAAAAGCCTTTCAGAAAGGCCTAGTAAAACCTTTGCATTATCTGACCATAAAGCCTGCTGAAAATATCAAATTTGACGAAACTCTCTCATATGATATAAAAGGGCAGGGAGTATCGCCGGCAGTTTTTCCTCACAAAGAACATATTCAATGGCTTGACTGCAATAATTGCCATCCTGAGATATTTAATATAAAACAGAAGACAACAAAACATTTTGAGATGAAAAAAATAGTGAAGGGCGAGTTCTGCGGTGTGTGCCATCTGAATGTATCTTTTCCAATAAATGATTGTAAACGCTGTCATCCAGGGGTGAAAAAATGAATAAAAGTATCTTTAGACTAACAGCAATTTTTTTTATTATCGGGTTTGTTTTTTTTGTTTTCTCGAAAAGTGTTTTTGCCTCAGAAGACTGGAAAACGGAGTTCGATGATATCTGTTCACAAACGAATGATTCAATGGCCCTGACAAAAGAAGAGCTGAGGACGCTCATCGAAAGATGCGATAAGCTGAAACCGTCAATAGAAAAACTCGATGAGAGCACGAAAAAGGTCTATCTCAAAAGACTCCAGATGTGCAGGGACATGCTTGCCTTTGCGCTTGAGTCAAAAGAACAGACCGAAAAATGAGAAGTCTGAAGGCATTATTTGTTGTTCTTTTACTCTCCGGGATTCTTTCTGTCTCAGGATGTTCCCACTGGAGAGAAGGGAAGAGGTTAGACTCCCCTGCTGATGCGATGTACCGCTCTGATCTCCTGCACTCAGGCGCTTATGAAACAAAACCCTTGCATGAACTTGACGGAATAAAGTGGAAGTTCAAGAC
>CAZBSJ010000167.1:0-4266 GCA_964494165.1 uncultured Nitrospiraceae bacterium | reverse complement strand
GTTATGTTTACAAAATGATAAATTCTTGTAATAATAAGGGCATAGATTAAGCAGGAGGTTAAATGGCGACAAATACGCAGAAAGTATTGAAAAATGCTTTGGAACTTCCACCCTTAGAAAGGGCGAATCTTGTTGATAGACTTTTGTCCAGCCTGGATCAACCTAATGAGCAAGTAGACAACTTATGGCGTAAGGAGGTTGAAGACAGAATTAAGGCATATAAAGCCGGCAAACTCAAGTCGGTATCATTAAAAGAGGCATTATCTAAGTATCGGAAATAATGCAGATCAGGCTTCTCGATATTGCTCAAATTGAATTTGATGAAGCTATTGAGTATTACAATTCCGCATCTGTAGGGTTGGGCGACTCGTTTTTATTAGAGGTATTGAATGCCATCGAACGTATTGAACATTTTCCGCCGGCATGGCATCTGTTTAGCAAGAATACACGAAGATGTCAGTTGCATCGTTTCCCATACGGAATTATCTACCAGATATTAGATACTGAAATACTTATTGTCGCTATAGCAAATCTGCATAGAAAGCCTGACTATTGGAAAGAAAGACTAAAAAAGAAAACATAACTAATCACTTCGCCCCTCAGCGAGTTCAAGGTTAGCATATGATATACGCAATCCTCTGTAATGTATAATAATCACATGCTTGTTGTCGGCCTTACAGGTAATTACGGCATGGGGAAAAGCGCTGTGCTCTCGATGTTCAGAGAGCTTGGCGCAATAACTATTGACGCTGACTGGATTGTCAGTCTGCTTCTTAAAGAGAAAAATGTCCTTGCCAAAATTAAATCACTTCTTGGAAAAGGTGTCTCTGACAAAAACGGATTTCTTGATAAGAAAAAAGTCTCTGAAAAAATCTTTAAAAATAAAAAACTTCGACTCCAGCTTGAAGACATCCTTCACCCTTTGGTTTTTGAAAAGACAGATAATTTTATTAAGAAATATAAGGACAGCAGAAGGCTTTGCATTGTCGAGGCTCCTTTGATATTCGAAAGGGGATATGAAGACAGATTTGACAGAATGATTACGGTATTCACGGATCAGGCAACTGCGATTAAAAGGCTTGGAATGCTTGGGATAACTGTAAAGCAGGCAAGAGAAAGGCTTAAATGCCAGCTTCCCATAAAGAAAAAGATTAAGAAATCGGATTTCAGCATTGATAACAGCAATGGCATTGGAAAGACAGAAAAGCAGGTAAGGGTTATCTTTGAAAAACTTTTGCAGGAAGCAGAGGTAAAAGAGCTTGTGTCAGAGGGAAAGGTTAACAAGGCTTCGAAGATTCTTGGAAAGCCCTTCTATATAGAAGGAAAGGTCATTAAGGGCGCGGGTAGAGGAGGAAAGCTTCTTCATACCCCGACTGCAAACATAATACCCTCACAGGGTTATATTCCTAAAGAGGGGGTGTATGCAGTAAAGATTGCTGTTGCTGACATAGAGACACGGAGACGCGAAGATACCGGTCGGAGGAAAATCACCGATTCACCCATTCACCGATTCGCCCATTCACCAATATTTGATGGCGTTGCGAATATAGGTAAAAATCCCACATTCGGCGGAGCGAATTTATGCTGTGAGGCACATATCTTTGGCTTTTCAGGGAATTTATTAGGCAAAACAATAAAGATTCATTTCATCGACCGCATTCGTAATGAGAAAAAGTTCCCTAATGCTAAGGCATTAGAGACGCAAATTAATAAAGATATTAAAAAAGCAAAAGAGATATTGAAAAGTGCAAAAGAGCAGTAGTGCAGCAGTGCCAAAGTTTAGTTTTCAACCTTTTAACTTCTGCTCTTCTGCGCTGTTGATCTATGAGACCTGAATTACTGGCACCTGCAGGAGATTTTGAAAAATTAAAGACAGCACTCCATTACGGAGCTGATGCTGTTTATCTTGGTGACTCGCGATTCAGCCTGAGGGGAAAGGCAGGGAATTTCACGCCGGATGAATTGGCTGCTGCGATAAGATATGTCCATGAGCACAATAAAAAGGCATACGTAACAGTAAACATCTTCCCTCATAATATTGACATTCCTGAGATCGAGGAACACATTGGACATCTTAAAGACATCTGTCCTGATGCAGTCTTGGTCTCAGATCCCGGCCTTTTCATGATGTTTAAGAAACTTGCGCCTGAAACAAATATCCATATAAGCACTCAGGCAAATATCACCAACATTGAATCGGCGAAATTCTGGGAAGGACTCGGCGCAAAAAGGCTCGTGCTTTCGAGAGAACTGACAATTGATGAGATTAAGGATATCCGGCGCAATGTGAATATTGAATTGGAGGTCTTTGTGCATGGCTCCATATGCATTTCATATTCCGGCAGGTGTTACATAAGCAGTTTTCTTGCGTCACGGAGCGCGAATACCGGCGAGTGCACAAACTCCTGCAGGTGGAACTATACATTGATGGAAGAGAAAAGACAGGGCGAACACTTCCCTGTATTTGAGGATGACAGGGGCACTTATATAATGAGTTCAAAAGACCTCTGCATGATTGAGCACCTGCCTAAGCTGGTTGAAGCCGGCATAGACAGTTTTAAGATCGAGGGAAGGATGAAGGGCATCAATTATGTCGCAGGGGTCGTGAAGACTTACAGAGAGGCGATTGACTCATTGGCAAACGGCAGATATACGGTTAAGCAGAGATGGATTAAAGAGCTTTCGATGTTTTCGAGCAGGGGATATACAACCGGAATGTTCTTTGGTAAACAGCCTGATGAAGATTATAATTTTGACGGTGAAAGCTACAGGATGAGCCATGAGCTTGTCGGAGTAGTACTCGAGATCAATAACGGCCTTGCAAAGGTTGCGCTCAGGAACAGACTGGATAAAGGCGATGAAGTCGAATATCTTTCTCCCGGACTGGAAGAAAAACTATTTAAGGTTGAATCAATGAAAGACATTGACGGGATTGATATAGATACAGCCCGGAATGAAGACATAATATCTCTGCCAATCCCGAATGGAGCAAGACCGTCTGACCTTATAAGAAGAGAGAAAAATTTCAGGAACAAATAGAAAGAGTTTTTGTTGCTCTTGCCTCCGATTATCCTTGACAAATAACCCACTAAAATTATAATTTTAGTCGTGAGAGAGTTTTTAAACATCCGCTTTGCGGATGCAATGAACAAAAGTGGGGAGGCTTTATGAAGAAAAGTATTTTTTTCTTCATTCTCTTGACTTTATTATTCTCGCCAATCCTGGCACACCCTCAGGAAATGGAGTCAAAGTGGAAGGATGTAAAAATTATCGCCACGGATGAGCTTAAAAAGCTCTACGATTCAAAGGCAGATTTTATGCTTTTTAATGCCTTAAGCCCGATTGAGTATGCAGAAGAGAGGATAAAGGGATCAACCAATATGCCTTACATGTATATGAAATCCGGCAAAGGAAAACTTCCTGCAGACAAAAACAAGATGCTGGTGTTTTACTGTAAGGGGCCTAAGTGAACAAAGGCTCCAAAGGCAGCCGGTCTGGCTGTTCAAATGGGTTACAAAAATGTCCATACTTATCAAGAAGGACTGCCGGAGTGGATAAAAAGAGGCTATCCTGCTGAGATCAATGAGGTTTATCCAAAGCCTCAGATTGCCAATGTAAGCGGGCCAGAGCTTAAGGCAATGATTGACAAAAAAGAGGACATCTTTATTCTGGACATTAGAGATGAAGACGACAGAAAAGCAGGGTGGATTAAGGGCGCAAAACATATTGACATGGAAGTCCTTGATGAGAATTACTCTCAGGTCCCAAAAAACAAAAAGGTTATTATTTATTGTATGCATGGGAAACAAGGATATATGGCTGCCAGATTTCTTGCTTCTAAAGGGTATGATCCGAAGAATCTCATGAAGCTTGACGGAGGCATGATAGGAAGCTGGCTAAAAGAAGGTTACCCCGCAGAAAAATAATTAATGCATAATTATTCAAAAGGAGGCTTTGTCATCTTGATTGACAAGCCTCCTTTTGCTAAAATTAGCAAAAATATAAGGGGACATAAAGAGTGCTAAAAAACCTGTCTGTAAGACGAAAGATATTCCTTGGGTTCGGTGTAGTGCTTTTTTTACTAGCCGTCGTCAGCATTGTCAGCATTTTTTCCGTTAAGAGGATAACCAGGAATTCAACATTTGTTAAGAATGTTTCTTTTAAGGAGGCTGTATCTCTTCTTGAGATAGAAAACATATTAAAACAACTTGCCATGAATATTTCCTCTTCCGTAGATGCCGGAACCATTGACGGCCTTAATAAAGC
>CAZBSJ010000166.1:0-4276 GCA_964494165.1 uncultured Nitrospiraceae bacterium | reverse complement strand
GATTAAATCAGCAGAAAAGATAATCAAAAAATCATTTTGATCAGACTTTTGTAAAGAAATAAGGATTTGAATGAAGCGAGTATCTTGCATGATGGGTTCTGATTTATTATGAGATGCGCATTAGTCATACCCTCATGGGTGCCTGAGGATATATTTTCTTCAAAGACGGCAAGCTCTCAGATAAATTACTGGCAGCCTTTGGGGACTCTTTATGTTGCATCTGTTCTTCAGAAAGCCGGCCACGATGTCCGTTTTTTTAACGGCGCTTTTTCATCTCATGAAAAGCTTGTCAGCGATGTAAAGGGCTTCAGTCCTGAGTTTATCGGAATATATTCGACTACATTCGGGTGGGACAGGGCTAAAACGACTGCACTTGAGTTCAAGAAGATTTTTAACGGAAAAGTATTTATATGTGCAGGAGGCCCTTATCCTATCGCTATGCAGGAACATTGCCTTAAGGATGCGGGAGAATCTATAGATGCTTTAATTACAGGCGAGGGTGAGTATACGGTACTTGAGATAACCGAAAGACTCGAATCAGGCAAGGAACTTGACGGAGTCCTTGGTGTTATTTTCCGCAGGAATGGCGACATTATCAAAAACCCTCCAAGGCCGCTGATAACAGACCTTGATTCTTTGCCTTTTCCTGCAAGGGAACTTTTGGGTGATGCAAATCTTTATATCCCGCCTCCGGCAACCTACAGGAGAAGGCCTGTTGCTGTTTTAATCACTTCAAGGGGCTGCAACAGAAGGTGCATATATTGTTTCCAGATTGATAAGGCAAGGGCAAGCGGCATACGCTACCGCAGCGTTGAGAATGTGCTGAAAGAGATTGAGCATTGCATAAGACAGGGCTACAGGGAAATAAAGTTCATTGATGACACGCTGGCTGCTGATTATGACAGGGCTATGCGGTTGGCAGGCGAGATTAAGGCAAGAAGACTTGGCTTTACATGGTTTGCATCTGCATGCGTCAACCAGGTGGACAAGCCTTTGCTTAAGGCATTTAAGGACGCCGGCTGCTGGGCAATACTCTTTGGCGCTGAGAGCGGTGTGCAGAAAAACCTGAACGCCGTAAAAAAAGGCATAACCCTTGAGCAGACCCGCAATGCCGTAAGATGGGCAAAAGAGGTTGGCCTTAAAGTAAATACCCCGTTTCTCTTTGGCATACCCGGCGAGACGTTCGAAGAGGGCATCCAGACCATAGATTTTGCCATAGACCTTAACCCTGACATGGCGAACTTCCATGCAATAACCCCGTTCCCCGGCACATATCTTTATGACAACCGGGAAAAATACGGGGTGATTTCAGATGAGCTGTCAGATTATACCTATCAGGGGGCAGCTTTCATACCCCATACCATGACCAAGGATGACATACTTAAGCTTAGGCAGATAGCATTCAGGAGGTTTTACGCAAGGCCCTCATTCATCATCAAAAAGCTCCTTGAGTTAAGGAATGTCAATGATCTTATCGTTGCTTTTAAGAGTATCAGGAGTCTTTTCTGGATACTTACAAGGAAGAACATCTTCAACAATAAAGTACCTAAAAATCAATGAGTTGCACGGCTTAAGGCAAGCAAGACCTGAACTTTTGCCTTTTTCCTTCCTAATTTAAAAAAGATTTTGTTTGACATTTGCTACCCCAAATTGTAACATGAAAGTGATGGGAAAGGGCGTTTTAATATTCAACAGGAATAAGGCTGAAAGACTATTCCTAAGCAGTCTTTTGAGGTCTGACGGATGTGTTGTTTTTGAGACCCCTTACTCGCTCGAGGCCCTCAAAATCCTCCAAAAAGAAGATGTCGGGATTATTCTGGCCAGCAGAGACATCGAAGGCATGGAGGCCGATGAATTCAAGGAGCTGGTGGCAAAGATCAAGACTGGCGTCAGCACTATTGTTATGGCCCCATTCTCAGGCAAAGACAAAGAGTTTACTATCAACACAGAAGAGTTCCTTAAGCTTATCCATGGATATATAAAGTCTGAAGATTTGCGCAAAGAAGAGTTTAACGGCCTCAAACAATTCGCATTTTCCATCGTTGACAGACTCCTTCAGATTTTTGACGTCAATGAGGTGTGCTGTTTCAATAACGACCATCTGGTAGGCGAGCTTGCAAGAAAGATTGCAAGGAACATGAAACTTGATGAAAACCTTGTTGACGCTGTCCAGATGGCAGCGCTTCTCAGGGATCTGGGAATGATAGGCATACACAGCCAGATACTTGAGGGAAACAAGAGACTGAGCCAGTCGGAACTGATACCCGTAAAAGAGCATCCCATACATACAGTCCAGATTTTGAGACAGGTAAAGTTCCCATGGAATCTGGATTCAATAATAAGCCAGCACCATGAAAGATATGACGGAAGCGGGTATCCTCTGGGGCTTAAGGGCAGGGAGATATCCATAGGAGCACGAATACTTTCTGTTGCAGATTCATATTATGCAATGACAACAGAAAGGCCTTACAAGAAAAACATATCCAGGGACGCTGCAATACAGGAAATCGTAAAGAACGCAGGCAGTCAGTTTGACCCTGAGGTGGTAGAGGTATTTCTTTCCATAATAAAAGAGGAGCCTGCTGAGGTAACACCGAAGAAGAGCATTCTTATATTCGAGCGTGAGTCTAATATAGCCGCGCTTATAAAGCTTAGCATTAATGCAAATGAGGTAGACATAACCCATATAACAAGCAGTATTGAGGCCATAGGAAGCATCAGGCAGAAAAATCCTGATATTGTCATAGCAAATGTAGAGGCATTGGACCCTGACGCCTTTATAAGATTTTATAATGCCGCTCAGCTTGGATCGTCTAACGGCAGGAGACGTTTCCTGTTTATAGTACCTGATGAGGATTACCCTAAACACTTTAAGGGAAATGTTGCTTATATAGCCCAGCCTCTGGATATGGGGGAACTGAAATCAAAGATTAGAAGCCTTCTTTATGAAGTTCCCAAACAGCAGCCCCAGGAAGAGGTGAAAGGTCTTACCGGCGACCTGAGGGCGTTCAGCCTTACTGATATAGTCCAGATACTCAGCCTTGGCCTTAAGACAGCAAAGGTTGAGGTGATTAGGGGAGATGAAAAAGGATACCTTTACCTTCACTACGGTAATTTAGTACATACTTCTCTGGGCGGTCTAAGAGGCCCTGAGGCGTTCTATGAACTGGTTACCTGGGATACAGGCAAGTTCAGCATAATGCACGGCCAGTCAACAAATGACGTAAATATAACCATGGATACCATGCACCTTCTGCTTGAGGCAACTACATTTATAGATAAAAAGAACGCCGGCAAGTCTTCTATAAGCGTTTCTTAATAATTAAGTATCAGCGGACTATTTTTCCCCGCCGTTTTCCTTATCTGCTTCCAGAACTCTGTCTTCCTGTGTTTCGAGGAGGTCTCCTGCGATCAGGCTTTCAACAGAGCTTTTTAGTAAGGCAGCTTCATTTTCTTTTAAATCCCTGAACTCGATTGCCATTCCAGGCGGGACTTTAAAAATATCTCCAAAGAGTCCTTTTATATATATAACGACTCCTTGCAAGGTGAGAGAGTATTTGTCTTTTAAGGGAAGGGTTACTTCTACATGGGTTCCGACCGGCAGAGGGTCTTTTTTCCTTATATATATCCCGCCCTCTGAGAGGGTTTCGCCATAGAGTTCGATTTTTTCATCTCTATGGGTTACAACTACCTTTTTATTGTAAGCTGACCTGAGATGTTTTCTCTTGGTCCCGGTCTTTGAGAAGAGGCATTCCTGGAGCGCTTCATGGAGTTTTTCTATTTTTATAGGTTTTACGAGATAATTGTCGCATCCCGCAGTCTTGCACTTTTCCATCATCTCCTCTGTTCCATCCACGGTCGCAATCAGTATAGGGATGTTGCTGGTCTGCTTGTCTTCTTTTATGTATCTCATTACGGTTATTCCGTCCAGTGACGGCATCCTTACGTCTAAGATTATCAGATCAGGATCAACAAGCTTCAAAAGTTTTAAGACCTCAAGCCCGTTTTCAGCGGGTATGACGGTAAATCCCATTCTTTTAAGCAGTATCCCGATATACATCAGGAATGTCTGGCTGTCATCCGCAATAAGAATCTTCTTTTTCTTTACATCCATGATTCCTCCTCTCAGATTAAGCCATAATTTCTCATTTAGATTATCTGCAAATGATAACTTTTTACAAGCAAATTATTTTAAGCTGATATATTCGCTAAAAAGAGCGCCAAACTGACGAGGATTAAACAATATATTTGTCATGAGGTAGCACTCGTGTGTGCA
>CAZBSJ010000165.1:0-4287 GCA_964494165.1 uncultured Nitrospiraceae bacterium | reverse complement strand
ACGCGCATGATGACAAAACGTATGAGAAACTTTGCGAACCTGCATTCAAGCATGCCTTTAATGACGTGGTTTCATTTATTGCAGAGGCCAAGAAATATATTCCTGAAGTCCAGGCTACTGTGGTGGATATCGCAGAAGTGGATATGGAAAAATGCAGGGAATTAACTGATAAGATCGGTGTTAAGCTGAGAGTGAGAAAGCTTGATGTTGTCGGCTGAACCGCCTCTGAAAATCTTCTAAAACAAAGGGTTCTATCTGTTTATAATGTAGTTCTTCTAATTTTCTTTTTGACTTTTTTAATTTTTGCGTGTCGTCTGAGTCTTAATATTGGGTTATGAAATTGGTTCAGATTGATTTCATTCGGCTACTTTTCAGGGGTATAGAGTCTCATGTGTTAATATAAAAAATGAACAGAGTAAAACAAATCCTCGACAGGTTCTACAAAGAATATAATTTTGAAGAAAGGCTGTTATGCGACCCGATAGCATTTCCCCATAGATACAAAAACCCCGGGGATGTCGAGGCAAGCGGTCTTATTGCTGCATCCTTTGCTTATGGAAGGGTTGAGCTATTCAGGCCGGCGGTAGAAAAAATTTTATCGCTGATGGGCAAGAGTCCTTATGACTTTCTTATTAATTTTGATGCGAAAAGACACCGAAAGCTGTTTTCAGGGATAAAGTACAGGTTTAATGAGAATGAAGATGTCATTTGCTTAATGCATGTATTGAGCCGGATTTTAAAGACACAAAAATCTGTTGAAAAAGCATTCAAGTCATTTTATAAAGAAGAGGACCCTGACATCGGGAATGCGCTCATGGGCTTTGTAGATTATTGTTTGAGCATAGACACTGCTGTTGTTTACGGAAAGGACATTAAGCCGAATGGCTTTGTCCAGTTTCTCCCTTCGCCTTCAAAAGGGAGCGCATGCAAGAGGATGAATCTTTTCCTCAGGTGGATGATAAGGGACAAAGATATTGATTTCGGCATCTGGAAGGGCATCCCTAAAAATAAGCTTATTGTGCCTCTGGACACCCATATAGGAAGGATATCAAGATGCCTTGGATTCACAGATCGTAAATCTGATGACTGGAAGACGGCTGTGGAGATCACGAATGCGTTAAAGCGCTTAGACCCCGAAGACCCGTTAAAATATGATTTCGCAATGTGTCATCATGGAATAGCAGGGTTTTGTAAGGGCGGTGATTCCGCAGGAAATGCCGTATGCAGGAAGTGCACTTTAAAGATTTGACAACTATCTGAACATTATGTTTAAATAATCTTGCCTTTAAAGATAGCCCTGCGAGGCTAGTAAGGCAAGGAGGCAGCGCCAGCTGCATGGAATACAGAAAGATAATAACCTTCCTTAAGAACAAAGGAGGGTTTTTTTATGCCCGGACGCTTGAGAGGGCAGCAGCTTTCACAAATAAAATAAAGCGGCAGATTTCAGGATCCCCGTCAGTCAGGATTAATTTCAGCTTATTTAAAAATAATGAGAAGGTCAGAGTATGACTAAAGAACTCCTGGATAAGAAAGACATAGACAGAATGCTTGCGCGAATGGCGCATGAGATCCTTGAAAAGAATAAAGGGATTGGCGACCTCTGTATCGTAGGAATACAAAGGGGCGGGGTCTATCTTGCACAAAGGATTTCTAAAAAGATTAAGGAAATAGAAAATAAAGACGTGATTGTCGGCTCTTTAGACATAGCATTTTACAGGGATGACCTTAATATCAGAAAAGACCAGCCTCAGGTCAGAAGAACAGAGGTTCCATGCGAGATAAATGACAAGAAGGTTGTGCTTGTTGACGATGTCCTTTTTACCGGCAGGTCAATAAGGGCTGCAATGGATGCGCTGATGGATATCGGCAGACCCTCGGCAATACAGCTTGCAGTATTAATAGACAGGGGGCACAGGGAACTGCCCATAAGGGCTGATTTCGTTGGCAAGAATATCCCGACGGCTCTTAATGAGAAGGTTAAGGTCAGTTTTGAGGAAGAAGGGCAGGAGGATAAGGTAACAATAGAATGAATCTGAAGAGGCCTGCTAAATCTTATACATGCATGAAACACAGGACTGGAGGCTGAAAGGGTGAATCTCTCTTCTAATGACCTTCTGGGCATAAAGGAACTGACAAAGGAAGAAATTATTCTTATTCTTGATACTGCCTCAGGGTTCAAGGATGTTCTTAAACGCGATATCAAAAAAGTTCCTACTCTGAGGGGCAAGACGGCAATCAACCTCTTTTTTGAACCCTCTACAAGAACAAAGACTTCATTCGAACTTGCTGAAAAAAGATTAAGCCTTGATGTCTTAAGCCTGTCTTTGCCTACAAGCAGCGTTGTTAAGGGTGAAAGCATAATAGATACGGCGCTTAATGTTCAGGCCTTGGGAGCAGACTTTGTGGTAATAAGGCATTCTTCTTCAGGGGTGCCGCATCTGATCTCAAAACATATGACAGCATCTGTAATAAACGCCGGTGACGGGACCAATGAGCATCCGACACAGGCGCTGCTCGATGCCTTCACAATAAAAGAAAAGCTCGGGACTATAGAAGGGCTCAGGATCGCAATTATCGGGGATATACTGCACAGCAGGGTGGCGAAGTCCAATATCTATCTTCTTACAAAGTTTGGCGCCAAATTAAGTCTGGTTGGTCCGCCAACATTAGTTTCTTCAGGGTTGGAAGATCTTGGCTTAAACGTCTGTCACAGCCTTGATTCATGCATTAAAGACGCTGATGTTGTGATGATGCTCAGGATACAGATGGAAAGACAGGGGAAAGGGTTTTTCCCTTCAACTCTTGAATATTCAAAGTACTGGGGGCTTACAGCAGAAAGGCTTTCAAAAGCAGGAGAGAATGTAATCGTGATGCATCCGGGTCCCATGAACAGAGGTGTTGAGGTTTCTTCTGATGTTGCCGACGGACCAAGATCAGTGATACTCGATCAGGTTACCAATGGCCTTGCAGTCAGAATGGCGGTCATGTACCTGCTGGCAGGGGTAAAAGAATGAAGATATTGATAGAGAAGGGACATTTAATAGATCCGTCACAGAAGATTGATGGCATTGGTTCTGTTTTTATCGAGGATGGAAAGATAAAAGAAATCAGAATAAATGGCGCAGATAAAAACGCTAAGGAGAAAAAACAGCAGGCGTCTGATTATAAAATTATTAATGCAGAGGGATTATATGTGCTGCCCGGACTTATTGATATGCATACTCACCTGAGAGAGCCTGGATTCGAATACAAGGAGACGATAAAGACAGGCACGATGGCTGCTGTTAAAGGTGGTTTTACTACGGTATGCGCAATGCCGAATACCAACCCGGTGAATGATAACTCAAGCGTGACTGAATTTATCATCAGGAAGACCATACAGGAAGGTCTATGTACAGTTTATCCTGTCGGCGCAATAACAAAGGGACAGAAAGGCGAGGAGCTTGCAGAGATGGGCATAATGCATGACCAGGGCTGTGTGGCATTTTCTGATGACGGAAATCCTGTAATGAATAGTCTGGTCATGAGAAGGGCATTGGAGTACTCAAGGACGTTTAATGCCCCGGTGATTTCTCACTGTGAGGAGTTAAACCTTTCGGAGGGCGGGGTGATGAATGAAGGGCTTCTGTCAATTACATTGGGCCTGAAGGGAATCCCTCCGGAGGCTGAAGAGATAATGATTGCACGAGACATTGCGCTTGCAGGCTTGACTAAAGGCAGGCTTCATATAGCACACGTCTCAACAGAAGGCTCAGTATGGCTGATAAGAGAAGCTAAGGAGCAAGGCATCGAGGTAACAGCAGAGACCTGCCCGCATTATTTCAGCATAACCCAGGATGCGGTTAAGGGCTATAACACCAATGCGAAGGTCAATCCGCCATTGAGGACGCAAAAGGATATTGATGCTATAAAGCAGGGATTGAAAGACGGCACTATCGATGTTATTTCTACTGACCACGCTCCCCATCACAGGGATGAAAAGCTGAAGGAATTTGATCAGGCGCCTTTTGGCATCTCAGGTCTGGAAACAGCAGTAAGTTTAAGCCTCAGGCTTGTCCATGACGGCATATTGACTCTGCCTCAGCTCATCGGGAAGATGACGGTCAATCCATCGAAGATTTTAGGGTTGAACAAAGGCATATTAAAATCCGGTTCAGATGCAGATATAGCAATAATAGATTTAAACAGGGAGTTTAAGGTCGAATCATCAAAATTTGTCTCTAAGGGAAAGAATACGCCTTTTGAAGGATTGGTCTTAAAAGGCATGCCTGTAAAGACAATATGCAA
>CAZBSJ010000164.1:0-4287 GCA_964494165.1 uncultured Nitrospiraceae bacterium | reverse complement strand
ATAGTATCTTGATTTCCATTTTTTGTTACTGATAAGCTAAGCGATATGCTCAAAGATTTCTTTCTTAACCTTTCGCTAAACAAAAAGCTTATTGTGATGATGCTTTTCCTGAGCTTTATCCTGACATCAGTCCTGATGTTCTTGTATTCCCAGTCTGAAAAGATGATGCAGAAGGAGTTTGAGTCTCAGCTTATCGAACTCTCCAAAGCAATTCAATTCGGCGTTGAGGAAATAACAGGCCAGGGTTCGACTGATGAGATGAGGCTTTTTCAATACTTAAAAAGACTTAATGCAAAAGGCGTGAAGGAAATAACTATAATAAGCAATGAAGACGAGATAATCGCCAGTACTAATGTGACTAAAATAGGGAATCCGGTCGGCCCAAAGAAAAAGGAACTGATTATTAAGGCAGAACTTGGCGAATCTCTATCAACAGAAGAAGGTAAGGTCTATAACGTAATCCTTCCTGTTATCGTTGGTGATGAACATTACGGCTACATACATCTGAGCATAAATACTGAAGACTTCTCCGAGGTCATGCGCGCAAGCATGATAAAAAGGATTTTAGGCACGCTCGTCGTCTTTGCCTTAGGTATCGGCCTGGCCATGCTCCTTTCGCTGAGATATACCAAACCAATACATGAACTTGCTAATGCAGTAAAAAGGGTTTCTGCCGGTGATCTGAGCCAGCAACTCGTAACTGAGCAAAAAGACGAGATTGGCGAACTTACGAAAGATTTTAATTATATGGTTCAGAAATTGCGTGAACAGAAAGGCATTGAAGAGAGGCTCAGAGAAGCAGAGCATCTATCAGGCATAGGTCAGCTTTCAAGGAGCATAGCCCATGAGATAAGAAACCCCTTAAACTTTATAAGTCTCAGCGTAGACCATATTAAGGAAAAGTATAAACCAAGGGATAATAAAGATACTGAAAAATTCAATTCTCTTATATCCAGTATAAAGCAGGAAATACAAAGGCTTAATACTCTGGTTGAGAATTTTCTCGACTACGGCAAACCCCTAAGGCTCAACCGCAGGGAGGTAGATATCAGGCGGCTCATGGATAATGTCATAGAGCTGATTCACGCTAAGGCTGATAATGAAAAAATCAGGATAATAAAAGATATTAATTCTAATCAGATGCTTGATGCTGACCCTGAACTTTTAAAAACATGCATATTAAATGTTATACTCAATGCCTTTCAGGCAATGCCGGAAGGCGGTGAATTGAAAATAAAGACAGAGCAGAGCAATGGCAGATTTCTGATATTAATAAGCGATACCGGAACAGGAATAAAAAAAGACGAGATTTCAAAAGTCTTTGACCCATTTTTTACTACAAAGAAAAATGGATTGGGCTTAGGCCTTTCCATGACAAAGCGTGTAATCGAGGAACATGGCGGGAAAGTAGACATTAACAGTAAAGAGGGAAAAGGGAGCGAGGTTATAATATCCTTGCCTGCCGGCAGGCAGGCCTGACTATAAATGACAGCAAAGGAGAATAAGTGTCAAACATACTTGTTGTTGATGATGAACCGCTACAAAGGGACATTCTAAAGACCATACTTGAAGATAATGGTTTTGAAACACATACAGCATCTTCAGGAGAAGAGGCTCTTAAGCTTGCAAAATCCCTTAATCCTGATGTCGTGCTAACTGACCTTAAAATGGAAGGGATAAGCGGAGCAGAGCTTCTTAATCAACTTAATGCAGACCAGATTGGTTCTGCAGTAATAATTATGACGGCCTTTGGAACTGTCTCATCAGCGGTTAATGCAATGAAAAAAGGCGCATTTGATTATCTGACCAAGCCTCTGGACAAGGATGTGCTTATTCTCACTGTAAAACGCGCGTGCGAAAGGATGGACCTCCTGAAGGAAAATAAGCAGCTTCAACAGGCGCTTTATGGCAAATTCAGGATTGAAGGAATAATAGGCCGTTCAAAGAAGATGCAGGAGGCCATGGAGATATCAAAAAAGGTCTCTGCAAGCCAGGCCACTATCCTCATTCTCGGAGAAAGCGGTACCGGCAAGGAACTAATTGCAAAGGCAATGCACTACAACAGCAACAGGAAAACCAAGCCTTTCACAGCACTTAACTGTGCCGCCATACCAGAGAATCTCCTTGAGAGCGAGCTCTTCGGTTATGAGATAGGCGCTTTTACCGGAGCTACATCAAGAAAAACCGGTCTATTCGAAGCAACGACAGGCGGCACATTGTTTCTGGATGAGATAGGCGACCTCCCGCAAATAACACAGGCAAAGATACTCCGAGTTTTGCAGGAAAAAGAGATAAGACGGCTTGGCGGCAGAGACGCTATCAAGGTTGACGTCAGGATTGTAGCAGCAACAAACAAAGACCTTGAAAACGAGATGAAAAAAGGAACTTTCAGGGAAGACCTGTATTACAGAATGAATGTGGTAAGGATAGAACTTCCTCCCTTGAGAGAAAGGAAAGAAGATATCCCGGAACTGGCTGAGTATTTTATAAGCAAATACAATCAGGAATTCGGGAAAAGGATTAAGGGCATAGACAACTCTGCTTTAAAGGCTTTTGCAGAGTACAGCTGGCCCGGAAATATACGCCAGCTTGAATCAGTCATAGAAAAGGCTGTTCTTATGTGCGATTCGAACATGATAACACTGAATGATATAAAGAGCGAACTAAGGTTATCGCAAAGTACAGGCACCTTAAGCATTGATATACCTGAAGAAGGAATAAACTTTGAAGAGCTTGAGAAAGAACTTCTGCAGAAAGCCATGCTAAAGGCAAATAATGTTGCTGCTAAAGCTGCAAAGCTGCTGGGAATGAGCTATAAGACATTCTGGTACAGACTGGAAAAATTCAAGTTAAATTCCTCAAAAAAGGACAGGCCTTCCTAAAAAGGAACCGACTTAAAAGTTATTCTTCGCAAAATCATTAACAAAAAAGCCATGTTGCATCTGGCATGTTTATTGTATATCCTCCTTCGCTAAAGTAAGACAATTTTTAAGATTATCATTGGAAGGAGGTGAATTTCATGAAAAAGATTATAGCAATTTTCGTAGCAATGTTGTTTGTATTTGCGGTTGCTTCAGTATCATTGGCAACCGAGCAGAAAAAGGCTGAGCCGGCTCCTGCAGCAGCACCTGCAGAGACAAAGGCAGCTCCTGCTAAAGTGACTCAGGTTACCGGTGAGGTCACAGCAGTTGATGCAAAGGCAAAGACTATTACCGTAAAAGGCAAGAAGGGTGATGTCGTAATATCAGTGGATGACAAAATGCTTGCAGGTGTAAAAGCCGGAGATAAGGTTGTAGCAAAATATACAACAGCTGACGGTAAAAATACAGCAAAGTCAGTAAAGAAAGCCAAAGAAAAGAATACTGAGCCGGCAAAACCATCTGAACCTGAAAAGAAATATTAGGTTACAAAGGCTTTAGATAAAAAAAGGACACTAAGCAGTTAGTGTCCTTTTTTTATTATCAAAGAATTCTTTATATATTCAATGCCCTAATCGTATATAATAGATTGAAAAAAATGGAAGGAGTCTCAGTTAATGTTATCTGTCCAGTTGGCTGACCGCGTTAAAAATCTGCCGCCGTATCTCTTCGCTGCAATTGATAAGATGAAACAGGAAGCGCTTGCTAAAGGTGTAGACCTCATAGATTTAAGCATCGGCGACCCTGATATACCAACACCAACCCATATTGTTGATGCAATGAAAAAGGCAGTCGAAAAGCCGGAGCATCACAGGTATCCTTCATATGAAGGCATGCTTTCTTACCGTAAGGCTGTTGCGGACTGGTATAAAAACAGATTTAATGTTTCTCTGGACCCTAAAACTGAGGTTGTTTCTCTAATCGGCTCGAAAGAAGGCATCGGACATATTCCGCTTGCTTTTGTTAACCCGGGAGATGTTGTGCTGGCGCCATCCCCGGGATATCCCGTATATCCGGTAAGCACATTATTTGCAGGAGGCAAAAGCCACATAATGCCTTTAAAAGAAGATAACGGCTTTCTACCTGACTTTAAAGCAATCCCTGAGTCAGTACTTAAAAGGGCAAAGTTAATGTTCATCAATTATCCGAACAATCCTACCGCAGCCACTGCATCCAAAGACTTCTACAAAGAGGCCATAAAACTTGCACAGAAATACAACATCATTATATGTCATGACGCAGCTTACTCAGAGATCTATTATGACAATGAAAAACCAATGAGCTTTCTCGAGATTGAAGGGGCTAAAGACGTAGGCATGGAATTCCACTCGCTTTCTAAAACCTATAACATGACCGGCTGGAGGATAGG
>CAZBSJ010000163.1:0-4326 GCA_964494165.1 uncultured Nitrospiraceae bacterium | reverse complement strand
ATTTTTTGCATAGATCCTCTTCGCTTGGTATTCTTTGACCCGCATGCCACTTCCCGCTCCTTATCTCTTCAATTAATATCCTTGTAAGCTGGACATATAATTTTTCCTTGTTATATCTGTCTACAGACTTATCGTGATATATGGTGGTTGGCGGCTTCATAATAGGTATAATATTATAATGATATATCGTTGTCAAGAATATTTATTGAAAAAATATCCTTTCATTCCAGCTTGTTATGAAAAAGCAGGCAACTGGCAGGCTCTTACTGATTCAAGAACTTTGTCTCTTTTTTTCCCACAACCTATAATATCCTTCGCCCAAAGCTATAGTAAGGCCTGTAAATGCGATTCCGGCAAGGACATCGATCACATAATGATATCTGCAGTAAACCGTCGAAAATATAAGCAGTATTATGATTGGAAGATATATCCAGAAAAGCAGTCTTTTATATTTAAATGTAAGGTAAAGCACCGTAAGTGCGATTGCAGTATGCCCGCTCGGGAACGCATCCCTCTTTGTCCCCTCAAGAAAATTAAGCGCATCCTTTATTGCATCGGCAAAAAACAGGCCCTGCAATTCGATTGTCTGGAGATGTGCTATTTCAAACCTTGGGCCGAGAGCAGGCCAGATTATATATCCTATGTATGAAAGATAGAAACACAGCAATACCAGGAATAAAGATTTGCTGAATTCTTCCCTTTGGCCGTTTCTCAAAAGCATAATTCCCAAAACCACAGGGAGAAAATAATATGATGCATACGCTAATTGAAGGATATCCGTTAGCAAAGGGCTGACAATGCTTTCGAGCATAACAGTTGGATGATTGCCGAAAATCCAGAAATCTATCTCAACCAGAATCGGATCTATGTCAACAGGATTTATATAATGTACAATCCAGCCAAGGCTGTCAAAAATTACTATAACGCTTATCAAAGGAAACAAAAGGTCATAAACAACCCTCGTAAGCTTTGTTTTATCCCGAAATCTCATTACAAAAAACTGAGCGGCAAGGAGCAAAGAATATATAAGAACCAAAAGATTCCTTTTCGGGATAGCCGAGTTAAATATTAATGTAATCAATAATAATAATGAGGCAAAGAATATAGTAAGTGCATCAGCCGGCCTTAGTCTGAATAAATTTTTCATATGCTATTTAATTATAAGGAATATCAACAAAAGAAACCTCTCAAACACCATAATCTTCCTTACCTTATAGTTTGCTTAATGCCCTTTTTTTTGCCTTTTCTCTTTTCGAAAGCGTTCTGGGACTGCCTTTCTTCTTAGGCTCAAACTCATTGTCCTCTATCAGTTCAAACTTGCCTGTTAGCGTTTCATCCTGTTTATCAAGAATATCCCGGAACTCATCTGAAGAAATTACTATACAACCCTTTGACCATGCATAATCAGATATATCCCTGTCAGAGGTTATAACAATCCAGGGATTTTTCCTGGAAGATATGACCCTTTTAATAACCAAATCTGCCTTTTCGCCAAGCCCTGAATAAATGACCCTTATCCCATCTATTAAAGAAACGCTTTCCTCTCCCCCGCTCTTCCAGCCGTCAAATACAACAATTATATCATGCCCCTTTATCTTTTTGTAGTCGCAGAGGGTTTTTATCAATTTCTGTCTCTCTGCCTCAAGGTCTTTGTGAGATATCCCTATCAGGTTATATCCGTCTATTAGTATTGCAGCTATAGAACACCTCCGATTTTGGATATTATATAATATTATGAATCTATTGCCGAACCCTTTGAGCGACATCAGAGAATTTTTGGCAGCAAATCTCGGCGAAGTGGAAGAAAAACAATTTCAACTGTTTGAGACTGAAGAGCGAGTTTTGAAATTGCCTGCAACGAGCCATAGATTTGTCAAAAATTCTCTGCAAAAAGCGAAAAGGATGTTCGGGGGGAGATTCATAACCTTATGCTGAAGGACCGAGATTATGATGTAATTGTCATTGGAGCTGGACATGCCGGCTGCGAGGCTGCGCTTGCAGCAGCCCGCATGGGTTTTTCCACATGTCTTTTTACGATGAATCTTGATACAATCGCTCAAATGTCATGCAATCCTGCAATTGGCGGCCTTGCTAAAGGCCATCTGGTCCGTGAGATTGATGCGCTCGGCGGAGAGATGGCAAAGGTAACTGATAAGGCAGGCATCCAGTTCAGGATATTAAACAGGTCTAAAGGTCCTGCCGTATGGTCATTGAGGACGCAGGCTGACAGGGTTTTGTACAGACTGGCAATGCGCAGCATATTGGAATCTCAGCAGAATCTCGATATAAAGCAGGCTTCCGCAGAAAAAATCATTCCGGAAGACGGCAAAGTAAAAGGCATTATGACATCTCTCGGGATTTTTTATGGCGCAAGAGCTGTAATTGTAACAACAGGAACATTTCTTAAAGGATTGATTCATATCGGCCTCGAAAATTTCCCGGCTGGCAGGGCAGGAGAATTTCCATCAAATGGTCTGTCAGAATCATTAAAAACACTTGGGTTCGAAATAGGAAGATTAAAGACAGGAACCCCTCCCCGTCTTGATGCAAGGACAATTGATTTTTCAAAGACAGAGGCCCAATACGGAGATGATCCGCCCTCACCTTTTTCTTACAGCACAGAGGCGATTACAAACCCGCAGCTGCCATGCTTTATAACTTATACAAATTCTGAGACACATAAGATAATCCGTGATAACCTTGACCGCTCACCTTTATATAGCGGAAAGATTCAGGGCATTGGACCAAGATACTGCCCGTCCATAGAGGACAAGGTTGTAAGGTTCTCAGAAAAGTCCAGGCATCAGGTCTTTTTAGAACCGGAGGGATTAGAGACAAAGGAATATTATGCAAACGGCATATCAACAAGCCTTCCTTACGACGTTCAGGCAAGACTCGTCCGCACCATCCCCGGACTTGAGCATGCTGAGATTATGAGGCCCGGATATGCGATCGAGTATGACTTTGTATTTCCTATACAGCTGAAACACAATCTTGAGACAAAAAAAATTGAAGGGTTATTCCTTGCCGGACAGATTAATGGGACATCAGGATACGAAGAAGCTGCGGCACAGGGTCTGATGGCAGGGATCAATGCAGGGCTTAAGCTTCGGGACAAAACCCCTTTAATCCTAAAAAGGTCCGAGGCTTACATCGGAGTCCTAATAGACGACCTTGTAACAAAGGGAACATTAGAACCATACAGGATGTTCACATCACGCGCAGAATACAGGCTCCTTCTAAGACATGACAATGCTGACCTGAGACTTATGGATAAAGGACATGATATCGGCCTCATCAGCACTAATACATTTAAAAAATTCAACGAAAAAAAGCAGTTAATCTCTGAAGAGCTCGAACGGCTCAGGCGCACAAGGATAAAACCGTCAATGGCAAACACTGAACTCTCGATTCTGGGCGCCTCAGCTATTACTGAGGACGCAAGTCTGTTGCAGCTTTTAAAAAGGCCGGAGGTAAAATATGACTTAATAAAGAAACTGTCTCCTTCAGCATCTACCTTATCATTTGATATTGAAAAACAGGTCGAGACACAGATAAAATATGACGGCTATATTCACAGGCAGATTGAGCTGGCAGAAAAACTTAAAAGGGTAGAGGAGAAAAAAATTCCTGAAGGCTTTGATTATAGCAAAATAAATGGACTCTCAACAGAGATACTTCAGAAACTCACGAAGGTCTTGCCGGAAAATCTTGGACAGGCAAGCAGAATCCCCGGGATTACACCAGCAGCCCTGTCTCTTTTATTAATAAATATAGAAAAGGGTAAAAGACGCAAAAAAATGGGAGAGGCATGAATATTGAAAAAAGATTTAATCTTATTGTCTTTGCAATTCTTTTAGTTTTTCTTGCATTAACTGTTGTTTTCTACCTCTTATATTACAGCTTGCCGGGCAAGCCAGATATATTAATTCTTTCCTATTTTATTTTAGCCATAATCGCATTATTAAGCTCAATTGTTTTTATAAAAAAATATATATTAAAAAACATCATTAAACCTTTAAAAAACATTCACCTAAATACTTCCAGACTCGCGACAGAAGGTGATTTCTGTGAATTACCCGTGGTTGAAGCAACAGACGAGATTCAGGAAATATCAAATAATTTTATAAAAATGACATCAGCGCTTGAATCCAAAATAGCCTCGCTGAAAGAGGCCGCTGAAAAGGAACAGGATATCATACGCTCGCTTGCAATGTTAAGCGAGATGATGGGTTTTATTACATCTGAACTTACATTTGAGACAATACTTCAGAGATTCCTCGCAATGACGAGAAGCCTTTTAAAGACAGAAGAAAGCGGCATATT
>CAZBSJ010000162.1:0-4338 GCA_964494165.1 uncultured Nitrospiraceae bacterium | reverse complement strand
ACCGAGACCCTTGACGCCATAGAGATGGCTAAAAGGGCCGGGTATACTGCTGTGATCTCTCACAGATCAGGCGAGACAGAGGATACAACCATTGCTGATCTCAGCGTTGCATGCAATACAGGTCTTATAAAAACAGGCTCATTGGCCAGAAGCGAAAGGGTAGCAAAATATAACAGGCTTTTGAGGATCGAGGAAGAACTTGCTGATTCTGCTATATACAAAGGCATCGAAACATTTTATAATCTAAGGGGATGAATTCAAATAACCTCTTAAGAAAACAGGTCGTCTCAGAGGTAAAGAGGAAAAGACTTATTGTCTTCATAATATCAGTCCTGAGTTTTATTTATCTAGGTACAAGTCTTGTGCTCGGTAATGCCGGGCTGCTGAAATACAGAGAGATCAAGAGTAAAAGAGCACAGATAGAGAAAGAACTGATTGCGCTCCATAAAGAGAATATCCAGATAAGAACTCAGATAAAGGCTTTGAAGGAAAATCCCTTCTACGCCGAGAAATATGCCAGAGAGGAATTTGGCTTAGCAAGACCCGACGAATATATCTTCCAGTATGACCAATAGTCCGCTTTACATCGTCTTTCTGTGGCACATGCATCAGCCTTATTACAAAGACCCTTTTACAGGCGTATACAGGCTACCATGGGTAAGGCTGCACGGCACAAAGGACTATCTTGATATGGTGGAAATGCTGGATAATTTCCCTGAGATAAAGCAAAATTTCAACCTCGTGCCTTCCCTTATAGAACAGCTTGCGGATTACACAGAAAACAGTGCAAAAGACACCTTTCTTGAACTCACGCTGAAAAAAGCCTCAGACCTTACAGAAAAAGACAGGATATTTATTCTAGAAAACTTCTTTTTATCAAATTGGGAAAACATGATAAAACCTTTCCCGAGATTTTATGAACTGCTCGCCAAGAGAGGGTTCAGAGTAACAAAAAAAGAGACGGCAAGGGCAATAAAATATTTCAGCGAAAATGATTTTCTGGACCTTCAGCTGCTTTTTAATCTCAGCTGGATAGACCCCATGTTCAGGGAAAAAGATGAGTTTCTCACCGGAATGATCAAAAAAGGGAAAAACTATACTGAAGAGGAAAAGAAACTCGTAATAGACAAACAAATGGAAATCTTAAAGAGAATAATCCCCAAATACAAGGAAGCCGCTTCAAAAAATCAGATAGAGCTGTCTGTCACCCCTTTCTATCACCCCATCCTTCCCCTTCTATGGAATACTGATTCTGCAAAGGTTGCGCTTCCCCACATCAGGCTGCCCAGGAAAAGATTCTCGCACCCTGAAGATTCAATAAAACAGATACAAAACGGCATAGCATATTTCGAAAAGATTTTTGGCCATAAGCCTGCCGGGATGTGGCCTTCTGAGGGTTCTGTCAGCGAAGATGTCTTAAGGGCAATCCATGATGCAGGCATAAAATGGGTTGCGACAGATGAAGAAGTCCTGGCCCGCTCAATACACAGAGGATTAAGAGACTCTTCAGGCAACCTAACAGACCCTGCTTTGCTTTACAGGGCATACAGTTTTTCCGACGTCTCAATAATATTCAGAGACCATAGACTCTCTGACCTTATCGGTTTTGTATATTCCGGTTGGGACGCCAAACATGCAGCAGACGATCTCATAAACAAGCTTTTATCCATACATTCTTCCCTTCCCCACAACAGGCCGTACTTGGTTCCAATAATCCTGGACGGAGAAAATGCATGGGAATACTATAAAAATGACGGCCATGACTTTTTCAATTTTCTTTATGACCGCCTTTCGAAGGAAAAAAGACTGAAGTCTGTGACTATATCAGAATATCTGAACTTTGATAAAGGAGAAAAGCTAAACAGTCTTCATGCAGGCTCATGGATTAATGCAAACTTCAGCATCTGGATCGGACATGAGGAAGACAACACTGCATGGGATTATCTTACTGAGACAAGGGATAACCTTATATCTTTTGAAAATAATTCTCCTGATAAAACTACTGCTGATGCCTGGAAGTCGATATACGCGGCTGAGGGAAGCGACTGGAACTGGTGGTACGGCGATGAACACACGACAGAGACTCAGGAAGTATTCGATGAACTCTTCAGGCTTAATCTCATGAAAGTCTATAAAGTGATAGGGAAAGAAATCCCTCCCAGTCTTTTTGTTCCCGTACTCAGGGCTGACAGGGCAGTCTCTCCTGAGGTAATCATCAGAGGGTTTATAAACCCCAAGATTGACGGCATAGTCACAAGCTACTATGAATGGTATCAGGGGGCATATCTTGCAGTCGGGAAATCTGGCGGAAGCATGCATAAATCAGAAAGCCTCCTGTCACAAATATATTATGGTTTTAATCAGAACACACTTTTCTTAAGAATAGACCCTAAAACATCATTTCAAGAATTTCCTGCCGGCACTGCATTCTGTATAAACATAATCCGGCCGTTTCAATTCCGCATAAATATTCCTTCATTGGATAATGCTACAAGCGCTGAACTTTTTGAGAAAAAAAATGATACATGGACAAAAGTAAAAGATATAACTGAAGTAGCAATAAAGGACATACTGGAAATAGCCATTCCATTCAAAGATATAAATGCTAAAGAGAAAGATGAGCTTAATATTTATATTTGTATAATGAAAAATGGTGAAGAAATAGAGCGCAGTCCATGGAGAGGGAATATAAGCATAACCGTACCTACCCCTGACTTTGAAGCTACGATGTGGTATTAGAAAATAGGTTCCGGTCGCCACCCGTCAGTTGATAGTTTCGAGACATCCGCATTAAACTTCTTATTGACCGCATGTCATTGATAAATATAAAATTGTTCCATATGTTCTTAAATGGCAAAATCATCCTATGCTGAAAACATATTTCAAGCGGATATTTGACGTAGCGAAAAGGGGAGACTCTACTGAGCAAAGCTACTATTCTTCACTCGAAGAACTCCTGAGAAACTACGCCATCTCTATCAACAAAAAACAGGTTCATATCACCACCATTCCAAAAAAGACAGACGCGGGAAATCCTGATTTCAGAATCTGGGACGGAAAACAGCAGATTATCGGATACATCGAGGCAAAAACACCCCCCTTTTATTCCCCCCTTAGTAAGGGGGGAGACAGGGGGGTGGAGCATTTAGACCAGATAGAAGGCTCTGACCAGTTAAAACGCTATCTGCACATTTTCCCAAACTTGTTGCTGACCAATTTCTTTGAATTCAGGCTTTATCGTAATGGCACTCTGATAGATAAAGTTCTCATCGGCAGGCCTTATCATATCCATAAGCTCAAATCAGTGCCGGTTGTTGAAAATGAGGAAAAGTTTTTAAACCTGCTTGAGAAATTCTTCTCTTTCTCTTTGCCTAAAGTCTACGACGCCAAAAATCTTGCAATTGAACTCGCAAAGAGAACGCGCTTTCTAAAAGATGAGGTAATAGCACAGGAACTGGAAGAAGAGGAGAAAAAAGGAAAAGGGAACATACTCGGCTTTTACAAAGCTTTTAAAGAACACCTCATAAGCGGACTTACAAAAGAAGACTTTGCTGACCTTTATTCACAGACCATTACATACGGCCTTTTCGCAGCCAGAACCAGAACAGAAAACGGCTTTAACAGAAAACTTGCCTATGACAGGATTCCAAAGACAATCGGAATCTTAAGAGATGTCTTTAAGTTCATCTCCTTAGGCGACCTCCCCCAACAGATGGAATGGATAATTGACGACATATCAGAGGTTCTGGCAACCGCAGATGTTTATAAACTGCTCGATGAATACTTTAACAAGCATAAGGGCAAAGACCCTGTTGTCCACTTCTACGAAACCTTCCTTGCAGAATACGACCCTAAGACAAGAGAAAAAAGAGGCGTATATTATACTCCTGAGCCGGTTGTCTCTTATATTGTCCGTTCTTTGCATCAAATCCTGAAAGAGAATTTCAATAAAGAGGATGGTTTTGCAAGCCAGTCTGTCACAGTCTTAGACCCTGCGGCAGGAACACTCACCTTTTTGGCAGAGGCTGCCAGATTAGCCGTAGAGGAATTTACCTCAAAATACGGCGAAGGAAAACGGGCAGGCTTTATTAAAGAGCATATTCTTAAAAACTTCTATGCATTTGAGCTTATGATGGCTCCTTATGCAGTCGGACATCTTAAAATGTCTTTCCTTCTTGAAGAACTCGGCTATAAGCTTCATGCTGATGACAGATTCAAGCTCTATCTGACCAATACCCTCGAGATGGAGGAACTTGCCCAAACAGAACTTCCGGGCATGATCTCGCTTTCAGAAGAATCCCATCTGGCGGGGAAAGTCAAAAAAGAACAGCCTATTCT
>CAZBSJ010000161.1:0-4349 GCA_964494165.1 uncultured Nitrospiraceae bacterium | reverse complement strand
TTGTTGCAAGCCTTCTTACCATTCCATAGAGTTCAGGGGCATCTGCCTCGCTTACTTGCCTTGCACCATACATTTTTAACACGATTTTATCGCTGAACCAATAAGCAAAGAAATTCATGGCAAAAGCAATAATAAGGGCAAATGTCATTCCAGATCTACCCCCTAAAGCCCCGCCAATAAAAATCAACATTAAGGTCAGCGTTACCATCAAGACCATTGTCTTTAATCCGTTCATAATTTACCTCCTTTAGATATCCGGACTTAAAGACCCTTATCACAATTATATCTTGCTGAGAAAGAACTTATCGCGATAAGGGTCTATCCGTTTATTTATGTTAATCTTCAATCTTCGGCAAGTTATTCAATGCTTACCGCACCGAATCAACATATCATTCTTATCTTATTGTAAATAGAATAGCTAATAGACAATTTCCATGTCAATGTTTTTTGGACTGTTTTGAGTTTTTTGGCACAGAGGCAGGGATTTCCGTCTCAGGCTGACTCGCCGAGACGAGCGAAGACCGCCTATCTATTAGTCAAATATGTCAATTAGCATATGGCGGAGAGGCAGGGATTCGAACCCTGGGTGCCCTTGCGAGCACAACGGTTTTCGAGACCGCCCCATTCAACCGCTCTGGCACCTCTCCATAAAATCAGTGAATAGTTGTTAGTTTACAACAAGAGAGGATAAAGATAAAAGGCGACATAAAATAGTTGCAAAAAAACTTAGAAGAAGATAATATTAGAAAAATTATAAATGTTTTTGGAAAAAAGTTTGGATAAAATCCCAAATTTCGGGACATATCCTAATTCGCGTAGAGATAAACAAGTTATATGCTCCTTGTAGGCAAGGGGAAGGAGGAAAGGATAAAAAAACCAGAGTCGCCGATTTTTGATTTGTCAAAAAGGTTTTCGTAAACTTAACTATTTGAAAGGAGGTTTAAGGAATGGAAAAAGCAAGAATATTATTTGGGTTAGCGATCGTTGTTACTCTTTTAGTAAATTATGGCTGTGCAACAGTTGCAACTCCTCTCCCAGCAATGTTGTATAGTGGAGTAAAGGGCCCGATAGATTCCGAGGGATCAGGGGATGCTACAAAAGAGGGGAAAGCCTGTGCAACAAGTATTTTGGGACTAGTAGCCACAGGTGACGCTAGTATAGATGCAGCAAAAAAGGCAGGCGGAATAAAAGAGGTTCTATCTATCGATCATGAATCTACATCAGTTCTCGGACTTTATGCAAGTTTCTGCACAATAGTAAAAGGGAGATGACAAAGCAACAAAATGTGGCGACTCTGTTTCATGACTGCCAATAGGCAGATAACAATAAATTGGTTATTTTCACCCTTTAAGGAGTTGGCAAGCTTTATTTCGTACTTTTTGGAGGCTTGCCAACTTCGCTAATCCAAAATATTCTCCCTATCTCCTCCCCTGAAAAAACCTCTTCAATATCTCAGCGCACTCATTCTCAAGAACCCCTGAAACAACCTCCACCTGATGATTGAGCCTTTTATCTGAAAGAAGCTTATAGAGGCTGTCAACACCGCCGCCTTTTTCATCCTTGCATCCATAAACAAGCCTGCCGAGCCTTGCATTCACCATTGCGCCTGAACACATAATGCACGGCTCTTTTGTCACATATAAAGTTGCATTGCTTAAACGCCAGTTATCTGCTTTTTCTGAAGCATCGCGTATTGCAATTACCTCTGCATGGGCAGTCGGGTCTTTTGATGTCTCACGGGTATTATGCGCCTTTGCAACAACATCTCCGTCAATGACGAGAACTGCTCCCACAGGAACCTCACCTTCTGAAAAAGCAAGGTTAGCCTCTTCAAGCGCCAGCCTCATAAATTGAATGTCCTGCTCTTTTATATCCATTCTTCTTACATCTCAACAATTCTTTCCATGCCCTGTTTTTTAAGTCCTTCAGCCATTGCACTAAGAAACCTTGAACGAAGGGCATCGCTCATCAATGTCTTTTTTATCGGCGGCAGTCTCAGAAATCCGCCTACAACTGAACGCATGAATTTGTGCGTCATGCTTTGGGGATCATCAAACAGCTGGTTCTGAAGCGTTCCTCTTTCAAGGCACTGGAGGATTAATCTTTCAAATGTGGTTTCAGGGTGAAGGACTCTCTGTCTGCGTTTTACAAGTTTAAGCGCTCCGGTCTTGCATTTGAGGGCGCAGACCCCGCACCCAAGACAGAAGGATGCGTCTATCTCAGGCCTCTTATCTTCAGGCTTGGGAGTTCCAGTTGGAATCATCTGAATCGCACTTATAGGGCAGGCCTTTGCGCACAGTCCGCAGCCCTTACACACATTTTCATCACTTTCAGCTATAAAGCTTGATGTTACTACAGCATTAGGATAACCTGCCTTGCTTATCCCCAGCAGTGCATGGCAGCAGCAACTGCAGCACATGCAGATGAAGCTTACATTCTTTTTCACATTGTCTGCATTAAGAACAAGCCCCATCTCTTTTGCCCGCGCAAGATTTTCGAGCATCTCAGACTTTGAAACCTCTTTTGCCAATTTATTCCGGATGAGGAAATCAGCGGCGATGCCAAATGAGGAACAGGTGTCCATCGGAGTTTCGCATTGCTTTTGCCCTCTGTGAAAATGCTCATGCCGGCAAGCGCATAAGCCAATCGCAAACCTGTCGGAATTATCTACGATTGCTGCCGCTTTTTCGTAATCAAGGATTTCGATATGCTCAGAAGGCATTACAGCCTGTTCATGCGGAAGAGTTCTTAGCACAGAGACTTTTTCATTATTTTTGAAATTTGCAGCACCCCACGAATAATTATCCTTCCAGAAGTATTCATGGAAAAGCCTCGCCCACTCTTTGTGATTCAGGTCGCCGCCTGTCCTCATCATAGTGAACTCGTATATACCGATAATCATTGGAGAGGGAATGTAGTAATAATCGCCTTCAAGGCATATATCAACAACAAGACCCTTTGAACACATGCCTTCCAGTATTTTCTGCAGCCTGGATTTTTCGAGTCTGGTAACTTTTGCAATGCGGTCAAGATTGGCTAAACCATAAGGCATACTAACAATAACCTCTGCCTCTTCTATTGAGTAAAGCTCTTTTAGAATGGCATGGAAGACATCATTCCACGGTGCACGCATACTGAGGCCATCTATCTTCTTCCCCAGTTTCCTGTAAACAGCATCCGAAAGGTCTGAGCTTTCTTTATTATTATGATTGCCGTGCCTTCCGCCAAGAAGATGACCCATATATTCTCCCTAAGGCAACAATGATTCTTGAGGATGTACTATTTAAGCTAAAAACTTACCAGACATAAAGGGCCTGCGGTTTTTTCGCAAGCCCTTTTCAATATTTATTTCTAATCTTGCACTATGTTACGCCATATTTTTACTATGGCGCGCCCTGAGGGATTCGAACCCCCGACCTGCGGATTCGTAGTCCGACGCTCTATCCAACTGAGCTAAGGGCGCGCAATGACATTATCCTTTCTTTACTCCCTCTTTCAGCCCCAAACCGAATTTCGGATGCTCAAAAGGATGAATGTTGGGGAAATTAGAGTATAACCATCCCTTGAATATCTCCTTATCACCTTCAAACACCTTAACGTTAACTGCTGGATTATTGGGATTATTTGAAGAAGATGTTATTCCTTCTGCACCCATCTTAAAATCAGGAAGAAATTCACCTACAGTAATCTTTAAGTTAGAGTTTGGTATCTTAAAATCACTGTTAAGTTTAACCTCATACTCTTGTGATTTTTTAGCTATTTTGTCTGTAACAACAAGCTTAACGCCGCTCCATTTACCCTTCACACTTTCAGGGACTACTATCTTCAGTCCTCCCTTAGGAACCATTCCGGCTCCTTGAGTTACCATCGGCTGCTGAGGCCCGCCCATTCCAGGTGCAGCTATGGGTCCTTGAGGCATACCCATCTCAGGCGTTCCTGCTCCCGGAGCCTGGGGTACAGGCTGCTGTTCTTTCTTCTTGCAAGCGAAAGCAAATATAACCATAACAACAAGCGTTAGGGCTAAAAGCTTCTTCATGACATTACCTCCTTAATTTAGTATTAGTTATTGGTTATTAGTTGTTAGTTTTCAGTTAGCAGTTAAGAATTTGTATCTTCACTATTAACTTCTCACTAATCACTGCCGTTACTGGCGGAGAGGCAGGGATTCGAACCCTGGGTAGAGGTTTTGGCCCCTACAACGGTTTAGCAAACCGCCGCCTTCGACCTGCTCGGCCACCTCTCCAAGACTTTCTATATTACCAGTCAAAAATTGGATTTGTAAAGGCAGAGAGAAAAACCATAATCCATAGCAATACATTTATCAAGGAAATGCAGACACGGCTTTAAAG
>CAZBSJ010000160.1:0-4373 GCA_964494165.1 uncultured Nitrospiraceae bacterium | reverse complement strand
GACATGTCCATGGCTGCATTTGCGCCTGATGCGTACAGGCAGATGGGGCTTTATATACAACTCATCGTTGCCTTTGCGTCCATACTTGCAAGGGCTGAGATGTTTGCGAGCAAAAACAAGATAATGCCTTCAATGTCTGACGGAATCGGCATGGGAGTCGGTTTTCTGTTCGCACTTACTGTCATAAGCTTCTTCAGAGAACTCATAGGCAAAGGTTCATTATGGGGAATGGCAATTGCAAACACAAAACCATTGTTAATACTCATTCTTCCTACGGGCGGTTTCTTTGCAGTAGGAATACTGATGGCGTTATTTAACTGGATTGATACCAGATATCTTAAAAAAGCATCATCACACGCATCGCATTAATGGAAAGGAGCAATTAAATGAGCGGCGAATTCACAAAAGTCTTTGAACTTATAGTATCAGCATCATTAATAAACAATTTTGTATTCACAAGATTTCTTGGTCTCTGCATATTCTTCGGCATCTCTAAAAAGATGGAGACATCCGTAGGCATGAGCATCACATTTACCGCAGTAATGATGATAAGCGCGGCTTTCAGCTGGGCAATCTTTAAATATGTTATGGTCCCGCTCGATATAACCTTTCTGAAGATTATTGTGTTTATCGGAGTCGTAGCAGGAATTGTCCAGGCATCCGACACTATTATGAGAAAGATGTCTCCGGGCCTTTATTACAAGCTCGGAATCTACCTTGCGCTGATATCAACAAACTGCATAATCCTGGCCGTGCCTCTGATTAACGCAGGCGAGAATTATAATCTTATAGACAGTCTTGCATTCGGCTTTGGCTCAGGTCTGGGCTTTGCCATCGCACTCGTGATAATGGCAAGCATAAGGGAAAAACTTGAGCTTGCCGATGTCCCTGCTCCGTTTAAGGGACTGCCCATGGCCTTTGTTTCAACAGGGCTTATTGCGCTTGCATTCACGGGATTTTCAGGACTGATAACTCTTTAGATTAACGCGGCATTCAGCGCTGACAGCAGTACAAATTCAGGCTGAAGATAAGTATGTGTTATTATAAATAAGCAACAACACAAGGAGTAAAGATGTTCAAAAAATCACTTATAACAAAGAAAAATATAGCGAAGTTTGCCCTTTTGATCTTAGGCGCTTTGGTTATTTACAGCTTTGGGGACATAGCTCATGCCGGTGTAGGCGGAGGGATCGAGGCCAAGGAATCAGTTGATCTGGTGCCTGTCGTAAAATTCACCCTTGTATTTCTAGCGGGATTAGGCGCAGTATTCGGCATTGCCCTTGCTTTGGCAGCAAAAAGATTTGCCGTTAAGATCGATCCAAGGGTCGAACAGGTAAAAGACGTGCTTGCACACGCACACTGCGGCGCATGCGGATACGCAGGATGCGAGCAGTATGCCGAGGCAGTGGTGAATAATCCTGATGTAGCGCCGAATCTGTGCATTCCTGCAGGCGCAAGAGGCGCTGAGGCAGTTGCAAGGATTACAGGCAAAGTAGCTGAGATAAGGGAGCCACAGTTTGCTCGTATCATGTGTCAGGGAAGCTGGTCAAAATCAGTCAAGAGATTCAAATACGAAGGCGTTCAGGACTGCAGGGCCTCAATACTTTCAGGAGGCGGTGATAAGGCATGCAGATACGGATGTCTTGGATACGGTACATGCTCAAGGGTATGCCCGTTTGATGCCATAACAATGACAGAAGACCACCTGCCGTTCGTTGACATTAAAAAATGTACCGGATGCAGAAAATGCGAGGCAGCATGCCCCACAAAGGTTATTGAGGTGCTTCCTGCATCAAGACAGGTGCTCGTAACTTGCCACTCAAAGGACAAAGGCGGAGACACAAGGAAGAATTGCCAGATTGGCTGCATCGCATGCGGCATATGCGTGAAGGTATGTCCGTTCGATGCGCCATCTGTGGCTAATAATCTTTCGAAAATAGACCTTGATAAATGCAAAGTTTGCGGGTTATGCGTTTCAAAGTGCCCAACAAAGGCGATCTCTGACTTTATACCTCAAAGATCCAAGGCATTTGTTATGGATAACTGCATCGGATGCCATTCCTGCGCAAAGGTATGTCCTGTTGATGCGCCTTCAGGAGAACTGAAGAAAAAGCATACCATTGACCAAGCAAGGTGTATCGGATGCGGCATCTGCACTGCAAAGTGCCCTGTTCAGACAATAGACGGCACATTCAATGCTACAGAAGTATTTGCAGCTGCAGCAGAGAAAAAGAAGAAAAAGGCAGTAGCAGCATAATAAATACAGTTGCCAGTTGTTAGTTTTCAGTTTTTAGCAAAAAACTAACAATCAGAAACCAAGAACTAAAGACTAAAAAAGCCCTCTTTTGAGGGCTTTTTTGTCAGATGGGTTTTAAAGACTGTGCCGCGATAATGCCTATCTGTTATAATATTTACTGCTTTTTTCAGTTGGAGGGGTGGCCGAGCGGTTGAAGGCGACGGTCTTGAAAATCGTTGTAGGGGCAACTCTACCGTGAGTTCGAATCTCACCCCCTCCGCCATTCTTATACCTTACACATTTATAGGTTGTTCAACCATTGGTATTCTTATAAAATTTGATTATAATATTCATAGGAACATGGAGGTATTATGTTAGTCGAATATATACAAAAAGCAATGGAGAATGCAGAATATAAAAAACTTGAAGATGGAAGTTGGTTTGCAAATATACCAGGATTTGAAGGTGTCTGGGCTAATGGGAAAACAGTCGAAGAGTGCAGGAAAGAGATCATAGAAGTCTTAGAGGAATGGCTTATCTTAAAAATTAAAGATAAGGACACCCTCCCAGTGGTAAAAGGTATAGACATCAATATCAAGGAAGTATCTCCTGCCTAATAATGCCATTTTCAATCTCACGAAGGGAATTGATCAGAAAATTTAAATCTCTTGGATATGCTGGACCATTTTCCGGCGGCAGGCATCAATTCATGATTAAAGGACAGAAAAAGATTCGTATTCCAAACCCTCATGGCAGCGGAGATATCCATATAAGCCTTGTTAAAGAAATCTTAAGACAGGCCGGTATAAGTAATGAGGAGTGGGATAAGGCTTAAAAAATTCTGAAAATTACAGGTTCGCATCTCACCCCCTCCGCTATGTTTTCTGAGATGATAATACTATCTTTTCTGTGCTATTATTTAAACTATGGGAACGCAGTTAAGGACAACAAGAGAAGAAACCATTAAAGAAAACATTAAGTCTTTTCAGAAACTTTCGCCCTCTGAAAAGATAAAATATGTAGAAAAAGCAAAAAAAAGGCTGAAATATTTTTATTCACTTTGTGCAGTGGCGGCAAAGGATTATGAGAATGTGGAATATCTGAAAAGTATAAAAAAGGGGCTTAAGGGAAAAAAGTAATTGCTTGAATCTCACCCCCTCCGCCATATCTTTTTAAAAATTACAGCTTACCGAAAGTCAGTCAAAAACATTTGTTCACATTGACAATGTGTATAAAATAAAGTATCCTACACATAGGAGGTGATAATAATGAGTCATGCTTCAAAAATAAGAAAGCAGTTTATACTTGATGCCGGAAAGATCAAGGCGGTTAAAAAGATTATAAAAGCAAAGACAGATACCGAGGCAGTAGATAAGGCATTGGATCTTGTGATAGAAAATGAAAAGATAGAACGAATGCTCGCGTCGATTAAAGGAAAAGGGAAGATCAGGGATGTCTATCATAGGATTTCCAGTTAAGGTTATTTTTGACACGTCCATCTATATCCCATTCATTAACGACGGTATTATTTATCCCTCATTTGAACTAAAGATAGGCAGGCCCTCCATTTATTTAAGCTCAGTGGTCATTGAAGAACTTTATGCAGGCGCTCTTGATAATTCATCTGTCAGGCTTCTTGACCGGATGTATGATATTTTTGAGAGTCTTGGCCGAATTGTTGTGCCGGAGGCTTCTGACTGGCAGAGGGCAGGAAAAGTCATTGCGAAAATGGGACAAAAATATGGTTTTGAAGATGTATATCGCTCAAGGCTTACAAACGACGTTCTAATCGCCATCTCCGCACGGCAGATAGGCGCATTTATCTCTACCCAGAATGAAAAGGACTTTTTGAGAATAAAAGAGTTTGTGGACTTCAAGCTCTACGCATAACCCTCTGCCATTTAAGAGTTATAAGTGAACAGTGTAAAGTTTTAGGGAAAGTTTTAACTCGACCTTAGCTTATCTCATCATCCCGAATGAATGTCTTGCGGATTTTGTATAATTAGCGTGCACAGAATCAATTTTTGAAGTGTTTTTTTTCTTCAGATTTTTTCCCTTATTTTAGTACTGGAAAAGAACTTCCGACAGTGTAAAATGAATTCTGTAAATATGAAACAGGGTATAATTCTCAAAGGTT
>CAZBSJ010000159.1:0-4406 GCA_964494165.1 uncultured Nitrospiraceae bacterium | reverse complement strand
GGGGGCAGGGCTTGGGTTTCAGTTCCTCAGGCATGTGGAAAGAACCACAATCCTTCTTCATCTTGTTGATGTATCAGATATTCTGGAGAGCGACCCTGTTGATGATCTAAAAAAGATAAACAAGGAGCTTGAGCTTTACAGCCCTGAGCTAAAGAAAAAACCCCAGGCAGTGGCAGGCGCAAAGATTGATATTGCACCAGACAAGAAACGGCTTGATAAGCTTTCAAAATACTGCAAATCCAAAGGCATGGACTTTTTCCCGATATCCGCGGCAACAGGCAAGGGAGTAAAAAAGCTCATCTCTTATCTTGCCAATAAAGTAGAGCAGGGCAGATAAGGCTAAAACCCTCCTTGACTTTTCACCTGACAGGAGTAGAATCAAATTATAAATCACAATAAGGAGGATATTTTATGGCTAAGGCGAAAATTGTAAAACAGATCAGTTTTGAGATGCCAGACAGGGCCGGCCTGCTTGCAGAGGTAACAACAGCGATATCAAAGGCAAAGGTCAATATCACTGCTATCTGTGCCTATGGCATGGAGAAGAAGGCGTATTTCATGATGAACACGGCAAGCAATGCTAAGGCTAAAAAGGCTCTTGCGCCATGGGTCTCCATGATCGAGGAAGACGATGTTGTTGCAGTTGAGATGCCGAACAAGCCCGGTGAATTGCAAAAGGTGGCAAAAAAGATAGGGGACGCTGGGATAAACATAATTTATATGTACGGGACGGTTGCAACAGGCAAGTCATCTGTATGCATATTTAAGACGTCTGATGATGCAAATGCAGTGAAGGCCATAAAAAAGAAATAAAAACAACTTTATATTCAGCCTTTTTTTTAGAAGCCTTTCCCTTTGGATTTATATCCTGAGATCAGTTTTTCTCAATAAGCGATGGAAAGGCTTTTATTTATTTTAGATAATGACAATGCAATAACGGCTAATGTATAATTTTGCAGTTCTTGCCTTAAGAAAGGATGCAAAAGCTTGAAGACAGTCGTAGTAAAGATAGGCAGCAATATACTGGCCGGAGAAAAAGACGGGCTTGATTCAAAACGGATTTCAGCGATTGCAAAGGATGTCTCTGAGCTTCAGGATATAGGATATGATGTCGTAGTCGTATCTTCAGGCGCAATCGCTGCCGGAATGAGAAAATTAGGGTTAAAGGAAAAGCCTAAGGATATTAAGCTTAAGCAGGCTACGGCAGCAGTTGGGCAGAGCAGCCTTATGTGGGCGTATGAGAAGAGCTTTGCAGACTACGGGAAAAAGGTTGCCCAGGTTCTTCTTACCCTGGATGTCTTTTCTGACAGGAAGAGATATATCAACTCCAAAAATACATTGCTAACCCTCCTGTCATATAAGGTCATACCAATTATTAATGAGAATGACACGGTTGCAACTGATGAGATAAAATTCGGCGACAATGACAACCTTGCTGCAATGGTTGCAGGTCTTGTTGAAGCTGAAAGGCTTGTCATTCTGTCTGACGTAGAAGGCCTTTATTCTGCTGATCCAAAAAAAGGCCAGAAGGCGGCACTGATAAAAAAAGTCGAGAAGATAACCCCTGAAATAGAGTCGCTTGCAGGCGGTGCCGGCAGTATTGTAGGCACAGGAGGAATGTATTCAAAAGTCCTTGCAGCTAAGCGCGCTGTTGACTATGGAATTGCCGTGAATATTATAAACGGCAGAAAGAACGGGCTCTTGCAGGACCTTTTTAAGGGATTCTGCCATGGGACAGAGTTTGCACCCAACAAGCAGAGGATGTCAGCTAAAAAGGGATGGATAGTATACGGAAGCCGCGCTAAAGGCGAGATTATCCTTGATGCCGGCGCTGTAAAGGCTATATTGCAGGGCGGGAAGAGCCTTCTGCCCTCCGGCATAGCATCAATAAGCGGGACTTTTGAGACAGGGGATGCTGTTTACTGTTCGGATTCAGAAGGCAGACGAATAGCAAAGGGTATTGCAAATTACTCATCTTCTGAGATAAGCAGAATTAAAGGAAAAAAGACCTCTGAGATAGAGAAGATACTGGGCTACAGATATTCGGATGAGGTGATCCACAGGGATAATCTGGTGGTGTTATGAAATTTCTTTAATGAGAAGTTTTCTTGCGTCGATAAATATCTCGATGTATTTCGGATCCTGATAGTCAGTGTAAGTGAAAATATGCGGTATGTATGTTTTGTCTTTAAAGATAAGAGTGACTTCTCCGTAGATCCCCTTGCTGAGATAAAGCCGATGTGAATAGTTTTTTTGGGTAGCCAGTACAATCTTTGATCTGGTCAGATATCCCGGGTCAAGGTTAACCTTTCGTTTTCCATTTACTGAAAGAGAATTTTCTATATCATTTGTCTTGAGCTTAATATCAACTATTTCCTCAGGGCTTATAAGTTTTTTGAAAAAAAGGTATGTTTTTTTTATGGGGCCGCCTATTTCTTCCCTGTAATAATCTGAATGATCCCAGTCGAATGACGGTGTCTCTTTAAGGGCAGGGCCGAACAGCTTTAACAGGGTATCTTTAGCTTTTTCAAGATAGGAAGTGTCATGATAAAGGATTCCTGCAAATAACAGGGCAGGCTCAGGAGAAGAAGGCTTGGCCATGATATTAAGAAAGTCAGCTTTTTAACAGGCCTGAGATATATGTTATTACGTCTTCAGAGTCCCACTCGTATGGTCCGAGAACTTTTTTCTTTAGCACGCCTTTTTTGTCCACTATATAGGTTTCCGGAACACCGGTCACTCCGTATGCCTTAGCTGCCTTAAAGCCGTTATCAATCATTAGCGGGAAACTGTATTTGTTCTTGTTCATGTATTTAACAGCAGCGTCAGCCTCATCCCTGAAAAGTATTGTTATCAGCAGGAAGTCTTTATTGTCCTTGAAACGGTTGTGCAATTTTTCTATGGAAGGCATCTCTTCCTGGCAGGGTGTGCACCATGTTGCCCAAAAGTTTATGAATACTACCTTGCCGTTAAACTCGGAAGACAGCACCTTATTCCCTGTTTTTGCGTCAACCAGTTCAATGCTGGGTGCGTTAAGCCCGACGACTACAGGCATTTTCTTTATGCTATCATCGCTATCCTGCTGGGAGACACTGTAGATTATGAGAAATATTCCGGCAATAATCAGAATTGAAAGTACTACTGTTTTAGTCTTCAATTTGTTACCTCTCTGAACTGTTTTTTATTTTAGTTTGTGCCTGAAAGGATCTCAGCCTCTTCGGCTTCGACAAAGATCGGTCTTTCTGCATCCAGAATTACCCTGATTTTATGCGTATCTTTAAACCGTCCCCTAAGTATCTCTTCTGAGAGAGGATCTTCTATCTCTTTCTGCACAGCTCTTCTCATAGGTCTGGCGCCGTAGCTAGGCTGATAGTACTTCTTTATAAGCCATTCTTTTACGGCCTGGTCTACCTCTACCACAAAGCCTTGTTCCAGAAGCTGTTTGTTTGTCTCTTTCACGAGTATGTCAATGATAGAGAACAAGTGTTCTTTTTCCAGCGGATGGAATACAACTATCTCATCAACCCTGTTAAGGAACTCAGGGTTAAATATCTTCTTAAGTTCGATCAGAACATTGTCTTTAATCTTCTGATAGGCGTCATCACTTGCGTTTCTCTGGAAGCCCAGAGGAGTCGCCTTTTCTATTATCCTTGCGCCTACATTAGAGGTCATAATTATTACTGCGTTTTTGAAATCTACCTTTCTTCCAAAGCTGTCTGTAAGCACGCCTTCATCAAGCACCTGCAGAAGTATGTTGAATACATCAGGGTGCGCCTTTTCTATTTCATCAAACAACACAACAGAGTAGGGTCTTTTCCTGATCTTCTCAGTAAGCTGTCCGCCTTCTTCGTATCCGACATAGCCGGGAGGTGCGCCGGTCAGCTTTGATACATTAAATCTCTCCATGTACTCGGACATGTCGATCTTGACGAGAGCGCTTTCATCATTAAAGAGGAATTCTGCCAATGCCTTTGCCAGTTCTGTCTTTCCAACGCCAGTAGGGCCAAGGAAGAAGAATGAGCCGATAGGTTTCTTTTTGTTTTTAAGCCCTGCGCGTGATCTCCTTATGGCCTGTGATATTGCCTTTATAGCCTCGTCCTGTGCAATTATGCGTTTGTGTAACGCATCATCCATCTTCAGATACTTTTCAGATTCCTTTTCCTCGAGCTTGAAGAGGGGAATGCCTGTCATTTTTGATACAGTGTATGCGATATCATTCTCTTTAACAACGGGGATTTCTTTGTTCAAGTTTTCTTTCCATTCTTTTGAAAGTTCCTCGTAGAGCCTCTTTAGTTTATCTTCTTCACTGCGTAATGAAGCCGCCTTTTCCACATCGTGCAGCTTTACATAAAGATTTTTCTCTCTCGAAAGTCTGGATATGTCATTCTCAAGCTCTTTTATTTCCT
>CAZBSJ010000158.1:0-4423 GCA_964494165.1 uncultured Nitrospiraceae bacterium | reverse complement strand
CAGGGTTTCCTGACTCAGGGCAACCTACTCGCCAGCCTTCCCGACGGTTTTTTAAACCACCAGTGGTTTAAAAAACAGTTGAAAGTTAGAAATTAAAAATTAAAATTTTTGTTCTAATTCTTAACTTTTAACCCTTCACTTTTAACTGTCTTTTTTGGTTTTCGCTCCCTTTACAGTTGCGGGGCAGCTCCCGGTTTACACGGGATTCCCCTTAAACACCTCTTTATGCTGCCAAAGGCAGCTTTCTATAATTTATATTCATATTCAAGTCGTTTCATTGCATCTTTTCGAAGAATATATCTAACCTTATCCTCTGCTATTAATTTAAAGGCATATCTTATTATCTCTTTATAGAACTCGCAGAACCCGGCCTTTTCGTAAAGATTACCTCTTGCATACATCTCTGCCGGACAGGGTGAGCCGCATATATGCCTGAAGTCGCATGCATCACATCCATTAATTTTTTCTACAATCCTGCTTCTTATTTTTTTAAAAGGTTTTGAATTCATTGCATCCTTAATCGAGGTCTTAAATATATTCCCGCCTGAAAATTCCTTAAAACCTATAAACTCTCCGCATGGAACCATATCTCCATTTGCTGAAACAGTAAGAAATGTACGTCCTCCACCGCAGGGAGAGATGTCGCACATCATCCGCCTTGCTGTAGGTGATATTATCGCCAAAACCACGTTTGCAAAATTGCCAATCACAATCTGTCTTTTTGTCCTTTTTGAAAGATTCATAGACTCTTCAACAGCATTTATCAGACTTTGTGCATACACTACATCATCAGGCTTGAGATTCATCGCTCCTTTCTGCGTCAGGCGAACAGGGTTAAGCAAAACCATAGGAACTTTCTTTTTATGTAGAAATTTTACGAGCATTGAAAGTCTGTCAACATTATATCTTGTAACAGTGCAGATTACATTCAGACCTTCATAGCCATCAAACCAGTCCAGTGCTTTTACTGCCTTTTCATAATTCCCGCTGCCTAGAGTCGTTTTTCTTGAGAGGTTATTTATCTCCTCACGGTCTGCGTCAAGAGAAATTCCAATGCTCATTCCATATTTTTTTATAAAATCCGCATCTTCTTTTTCGAGCAGGAGGGTATTTGTCTGGATACCAAAAAGGAATTTTTTATGATGCTTTTTTATTGCCCCAAAGAGTATCTCCTTTACAAGAAGAGGCTCTGCTGCATGAAATACTATTACGGGTTTCTTCTTTATACCTTTAAAATGTTCTTCTATTTTTCCCAAGACTGTATCCAGTTCCTCTGTAGTCATCTGTGTCCCGAATTTCCTTATCTTCGAAGGGATATAGCAATATGGACAATTTGCATTACACCTATCTGTGGGATCTATATAAACACAGTTCAGGGGCTCATTGAACCTGAAATTATACAGTTCGCTATCGAGATGTCCACGCTCCTTTTTATAAAGGCCTATTAAATTATCAGACAAAACGAATCTGCCGTTATCTTTAGGGATGGCTCCCCAAAATATATTTTCAGGGTCGAGCGCGAGTTTCCAGTCAGAGTCAATATCTGAGAATGAAATTCCGCGAGTGTGATTTACCATTTATTCCTCCAGTTTTTTATTTATCCCAAACTTTTCTAGAAAATCCCGCTTTCTGCTGCGGGGAGATTTTTCAGAGAAGGTTCATGCGGCAGAAACCGCCTGAACCTTCTTTTTCTACAAAGGCATCTTCTTTTTCGGTACATCTCCGTACATCACAAAATGTGTCAATCCATTAGAGGTTTTTGCACACTTAAGGTGATAAGAAACAGCATTACCTTTTGCCTTTGTCCTCTCACATGATGTATTTTTCTTTGTTTTTTTACTCTTCATGTCTTTTCACCTCCTCCTTTTATAATGCCTGTTAGTTCTTTTATTAATAACTCATTATCCGCATGGGATTTAACGGCAACCCTGATATATGAGTTATCAAGTCCTTTGAAATTTGAACAATCCCTGACGAGAATACCTTTCCTGTTTAGTCTTTGAACTATCATGTTTGTCTTAAAATCCCCCCTTCTCCTCTTTGTCAAAGGGGGCATAGGAGGGATTATTTTCAATAAATAAAAGTTAGCATCCGATGGACAAAACTTGATGTCGATTTTTTTAAAATTATTCTCAAGGAATTGCTTTTCTTTTTTTATTAATGCAATTGTTTTACCCCTGTATCCCATTTCACCAACGGCTATGAGTCCTGCCCTTTGGGCAAGGCTGTTGACTGTCCACGGCTCTTTATATCCTTTCATTCGGGAGATTAGATGTTTTGGGAATACCCCGTATCCTATCCTCAAACCGGAGAGGGCATAGAATTTTGTCATTGAACGCAGGACTATAAGATAGGGATTATTTTTGACTTCGTCTATAACGGAATCCTCCGGACAAAAATCCATAAATGCCTCATCCACAATCAGATAACATCTTAATCTTTCTGCTGCATCCGCTATCTTCAACACATCATTTCTTTTAAGTAGTCTACCTGTTGGATTATTGGGATTACAGAGGAATGCCATAGTGACAATTTTAGATTTTGGATTTCTGATTTTAGATTTTAAATTCTTCATTGTATATATAAAATCATCAGGGTTTATGTCGAAATTGTTTTCGCTTTTTAACTTTAAACTTTCAACTTTTAACTTTGAACTTATTCTGCATGCCCTTTCATACTCGGAAAATGTCGGCGCAGAGATAAGGACCTTTTTAGGTTTGAGAACTCTCGGTATAAGATAAATGAGCTCCGTACTTCCGTTACCACAGAGTATAGTATCGGGATCCATTCCGTAATAGCCTGCTATCTTATGTCTAAGTTTTTTTGCCTCCGGGTCCGGATAGTTGACCAGATTTCTTGAATAACTACTGATTTCATTCCTGATAATCTCAGGTATGCCTAAAGGATTAATGGATGCACTAAAGTCAATTATCCTCTTTTCGTTTATCCCTGTTTCTTCTGCAAATCTGTATATGTTGCCTCCATGTGTTAGCATAAAGAAGCCCTCACGAATAGAGCGATAACTGCAATAGTAATCCCCAATATAGACGAAATTTTTACGATATTACTTGTTCTCTCAGATGCAGTTAAGTAATCTCCTATTGTCTCTTCCCCGATATATGGCTTTTTTACCAGTATGCCTTTATACTTAGACGGCCCGCCTAACCTTACTCCGAGCGCCCCCGCTATCGCAGCCTCTGGCACTCCGCTGTTTGGACTTGGATGATTTCTTCCGTCACGAAACATTATTTTAAGTGAACTGTGAACAGTGGACAGTGAACGTAAAACAACAGAAGATGTTAAAGCTATTAAAAGTCCTGTTATTCGTGCAGGGACAAAATTCGCGATGTCGTCGAGTTTTGCAGCTGCCCAGCCAAAGTCCATGTATTTTTCATTCTTATACCCGAGCATGGAGTCCATTGTGTTTATTGCTTTATAGGTCATTGCCAAAGGCAGTCCTCCTACGGCAAAGTAAAAGACAGGGGCTATAATCCCGTCGGAGGCATTCTCAGCAAGGCTCTCTATAGTCGCTTTTAGAATGTTTTTTTCGTCAAGGCTGTGTGTATCGCGCCCTACTATCTTGCCGAGCTTAATCCTTGCATTGCTTATATCCCCTTTATTTAACGCATTAATAATATCTCTCGCGGAATCTATGAGTTCCTTAGCAGCAAGGGTCGTGCCAGTGAGAAAAACCATTATAAAAAGCATTATCACAGCAGTGATCGCCGGAGAGTGCAGGGAGCGGGAAAAAGAATCGATTACATATGTCATAGCATAGACTAGGGAAACTACAATAATTACAAGAGATATACCAGCAGCCTTTTCCGCAATACCTGATCTGTCTTTCACAAGAACCCTCAGATATCCTTCAACCCTGCTTATTAACCATCCGATTGTCCTCACAGGATGAGGAAGCCACAGCGGATCTCCGATACAAAGGTCGAGCAAAAAAGCCAGCAGAAGCAATATATATGGTCGTGAAAGAAACTCGAATATGTAAAAGGGTGTCTCAGCCACTTATCAACCTCTCTATGAATCTTATATCAATATTAGTCCTTATCTTTTCAGCCCACATGTTAAGCGAATCATCTCTAAGCTTTGAATAATCAATCGTGTCTTCGTGAGGTTTTAATCCATTTTTTACCCTGCAGGAATTTATTAAATTTCGCCTGAAGGCATCGTTGTCGAATATCCCGTGAATGTAAGTCCCCCACACATTGCCTTTTCGGGAACCATCCAGAATAGGCGAATCGATGAATGGGCGAATCGGTGAATGGTAAAGGCGTTTTAGTCTAAATAATCCTACGTCGCCAGTTGTGATGCCCATATGAATCTCATAGCCTTTTAATTCTTTATGAAATTCACCTATTAACCTATTAACCCATTCACCATCCGTTTCTGCTTCCACCTGACATGTGGTCTT
>CAZBSJ010000157.1:0-4460 GCA_964494165.1 uncultured Nitrospiraceae bacterium | reverse complement strand
CGACGATCAAGGATTTGACAGAAAATGAAATAAAGATAGGAGAATGCCTTTGCGGAGAATGCGCCAGATACCATAAACCGCTTATTTTGCATAACAGGGAAGAGGTGCTTGAGTTTGCAACGAGAGAGGCTACGCGTGGCGAGGATATTCGCTTTCATGCGGCCTTTCCTCTTATCATAGGCAGTAAATGCCTCGGTGTTTTATGTGTTTTTACCCGCACTGACAAGAAACCGTCAGAAAGAAGGCTGAAGCTTCTTGAAACTGTTACTGCTCAGATAGCTATTGCGGTAGATAATGCTCAGATGTTTGAGAAAATATCCCAGCACGCGGCAATCCTTGAAGACAAGATTTTAGAACGCACTAAAAATCTTCAGGAATCTCAACAAGCGCTGACAAATCTTGTTGAAGACATAAATCAAAGGTCAGAAGAACTTCGACAGGCAAATGAAAGGCTGAAAGAGCTTGACCGCCTGAAGTCCATGTTCATAGCTTCAATGTCTCATGAACTCCGCACCCCGCTGAATTCCATTATCGGGTTCACCGGAATAATCCTGCAGGGAATGGTCGGCGAAATAAACGAGGAGCAAAGAGACCAGCTTCAGAGAGTATCCCGTGCAGGCAAACATCTGCTTGCCCTTATAACAGATGTGATTGACATTGCCAAGATAGAATCCGGAAAGGTGCAGCCGTATGCTGAAGAATTCGTGCTTGCGGATGTTATTAATGAAGCCTGCGAAAGCATAAAGGTTCAAATAAAAGAAAAAGGGCTTGAACTGCAAAAGATTTTGCCTGACCTGCCTGTGCGAATGAAGACTGACAGAAGGAGACTGTTTCAGTGCCTGCTGAACCTTCTGAGCAACGCGGTGAAGTTTACGGAGAAGGGAACGATAAAGATAGCTGCAAGCAAAGGACTTGAAACTAAAAGCTTGAAGCCAGACACTGATTTCGTTGAAATCAGTGTTGCAGACACTGGCATTGGAATAAAGAAGGAAGAAATTAAGCTGCTCTTTAAGTCGTTTGTAAGACTTGAATCGCATCTTAAGACAACAACGCACGGCACAGGGCTTGGGCTGTATCTGACAAAGAAACTTGCCACCGAAGTTCTCGGAGGCGATGTTTTTGCAGAAAGTATTGAGGGTAAGGGAAGCACTTTTACTATGGTTATACCAATAAATGTGATAACCAGGGAAAAAATAGCTCATAATTGAAAACAAGGGGTAAATAAATGGGGAAAAAGGTTTTGGTAATCGAAGATACTCCGGACAACATGAAGCTTGTCTGTTTTATCCTGGAGAGTAACGGATACGCTACTATTAAAGCAGAAACCGGCAGAAAGGGCATTGATATGGCTGTTGCAGAGAAGCCGGATTTTATCATATTAGACATACAGCTGCCTGACATGGACGGCATAGAGGTTTTAAAGGCTATCAGAAAATCAGGGGCAGATTATAAAGAGCCTATTATTGCCATGACGTCTTATGCGATGAGCGGAGACAAGGAACGGCTTTTGGCAGCAGGCTGTAACGGTTATATTGAAAAGCCTATTGATCCAGTAAAAATAATGGATCAGATAAAGTCTATTGTGAGGTGATATGTCATGAAAATCCTTATCGTTGATGACAATCCTGACTCAAGGATAATTTTAGCAAATATGCTTAAAAGCGCGGGTCATGAAGTGGAGACTGCAATCCATGGAGAAGATGCCCTGCAAAAGGCGCGGCTCTCGATACCTGAACTGATTGTATCAGACATCCTTATGCCTGTTCTGGACGGCTTTAAGTTTTGTTATGAAGTAAAAAATGACCCAAAGCTTAAGGCGGTTCCTTTTGTATTCTACACCGCGACATATATCGACCCTAATGACGAGCGTCTGGCTATGGGGCTTGGCGCATCCCGGTATATCATCAAACCCATGGAGAACGAGGAATTCCTTCGCATAATTGATGAAATAGTGCAGGAGACGCGCAAGGGTAAATTGTCTGTGCCTGAGAAACCTGTGGATAAACCGGCCGATTTGTTCAGGAACTATGACCAGAGCCTGTCGCGCAAGCTTGATAAGAAGGTTAAGGAGATGGAACTGTACCGTAAGGTTTTTGAGAATGCGGCTGAGGCAATTGCGATAATAAACACAGACGGTATTATTATCAAACAGAATCCTGCCCAGTACAGAATGCTCGGATACTCGGATGACGATCTGAGAGGCAGAACGCCTGCGGTTTATCTCGGTGATGAACTTTTTAGTGAAGCCCTTAAGCAGTGCAAGCTGGCCGGAGTCGTCAGCGGGGAAGAAGTTGCTTTTGCGCAGTCAGGCAGACAGTCGGTTGTCGAGTATTCGATTTTCCCTGTCAATGATGAGACCGGTTTTGCAATAGCTTATGTGGTAATGCTGCGCGATTTAACCAAACGAAGAGAAGCAGAGAAAAAACAAAAACTGTTCCGTACCCTGCTGGATTACTCGAATGATGCTATCTTTGTAATTAACCCTGCAACGAGCCATTTTATGGATGTCAATGAACAGGCATGCAGAAGGCTTGGGTACCAAAGGGAAGAACTCCTGACAAAAGGAGTAATTGATATAGACCCTGTGTTTAACACTGCTGAAAAATGGCATGCTCATGTTGCTAATTTGAGAAAAAAGAAATCCCTTATTGTCGAGTCAAAACACCTTACCAGAAAAGGAGTATCCTTCCCGGTAGAGGTAAGCGTTGTGCTTACAGGGATCGACATCCAGGAGTTTATGCTTGCGATAGTCAGAGACATTACAGAGAGAAAAGACGCAGAGGAAAAACTGCGCCGCATCCAGGAGGAATGGGACAAGACATTCGATGCGGTTTCAGACATCGTGACTTTAATGGATACGGACATGAAGATTATCAGGCCTAATAGAGCAATGTGCGAGACATTCAAAATCACGGCAGAGGAGGCTATAGGCAGACATTGCTATGAGATATTCCGCGGAATTGAAGAGCCCTGTCCTGAATGCCCGATTCTCACGAGCATATCCAGTTTTTCACCCTGCACTAAAATTATTGAACATCCTGATTTGGGCAAGACATTTCAGGTAACGGCTGTTCCTGTTCTTGACGATTCAGGCAGCATAGAGGGCATTGCTCACTTTGCCCGTGACATAACAGAGCAGCGCAAACTTGAGTCCCAGCTGCTTCAGGCGCAGAAGATGGAAGCTGTCGGAATGCTTGCAGGAGGCATTGCCCATGATTTTAATAACATTCTTACAGCCATAATCGGATACGCAAGCCTTTTAAAGATGGATATGTCTCCTGATAACCCGAATATAGTGAACGCGGAAAATATCCTTGCTTCTGCAGAACGCGCGGCCCAGCTAACACGCGGACTTCTTGCCTTCAGCAGGAAGCAGGTCATGAACCCGCAAATACTGGATATGAACGAGATTGTCAGAGGTATAGAAAAACTTCTCTTCAGGCTGATCGGCGAAGATATTACCTTGAAAACTGCACTGGCAGACGGCACGCTGTTAGTATTTGTTGATAAGGGGCAAATAGAACAGGTTCTGATGAACCTTGCTACAAATGCCCGCGACGCTATGCCAAAAGGCGGGAATCTCACGATAAAAACAGAAGGCATTTATTTAGACGAAGATTTTATCAGGCTGCACGGCTATGAAGGTGAGTCCGGCAAATATGCACTCATAACAGTAAGCGATACCGGCGTTGGGATGGACGAGAAAACGCGATTAAGGATATTCGAACCTTTTTTTACAACAAAAGCGCTTGGCAGAGGCACAGGACTTGGGCTTTCAATGGTTTATGGAATTATCAAACAGCATGGCGGATTCATAAACTGTTACAGCGAGGTCGGCAAAGGCACCACATTCAGGATATACATTCCTTTGTCCAGAAGGGAAGCAGAGAAGAGGTTTGATGAGAAAGAAACATCAGCAGATGACCTGCCGCACGGTACCGAGTCAATTCTTGTTGCAGAAGACGATTTGTCACTCAGGGATCTTATTTCTACAATATTGAAAACTTTTGGCTATCAGGTAATCGAGTCAGTGGATGGTGAAGATGCTGTAAGTAAATTCAATGAGAATAAGGATTCTGTTAAGCTTGTGATGCTTGACATGATAATGCCTAAAATGAACGGAAAAGATGCCCTACGTCAGATAAGAAAAGTCAGCCCCGGCATAAAAGCTCTTTTCCTGAGCGGGTATCCCGCAGATGTGATACAGAAAGAGAATATATCGGAGCTTGGAGCAGAGCTTATAATAAAGCCGGTGTCTCCGAGGAACCTGCTGAAGAAGGTAAGGGATATTCTTGACAGATGAATCATGCTATACACACCTGACAATATGGAATTTAGGCTTAAATAGGAATTCCCAAAAGAAAGGATTTGTTATATAATTTTAAAAACCGAATTAATTCTTAGTAGGAGGTTTGATGAAGAAAATATTAATAGTTCCTATCTTTTTGATAATTGCATTC
>CAZBSJ010000156.1:0-4499 GCA_964494165.1 uncultured Nitrospiraceae bacterium | reverse complement strand
AAAAGACGATCCAGCCGCAAGAAAAATCAATGAAGGATTTCTTGGTACAAATATTCTTTATTGGATTGATAACGATGATGCTTGGGCAAAAGGCCGGGTCCCGGACCATTTGAAGGAATTGGGAATGAAAACACTTAGATACCCAGGAGGCGAGGTTGCAGATAACTATGATTGGGAAACTAACTCGATAGAGCGGAAAGACAGGTTCCCTTTCGAGGCAAAAAGCGAAAAGGAACGCCATGCCCGTCTTGACTACAGGGAATTTCTTGAGCAGGCTAAAAAGCTCGGCATAAAAAATATCTTCTTTGTTGTTAACCTTGAAGGGGCTTTTTTTCAACCAGGCAATATTGACGATAATATAGAACGCTATGCTGAAAAAGCTGCAAAGTGGGTAAAAGCAGTACGCGAGGCTGGCTACAAGGTGACTTACTGGGAAATTGGAAACGAATCATATCTCAGATCTGCTTACCCTTTGACGGCCCATGAATATGCTTCGGCGCTTAAAGTCTTTTATCGTAAGATGAAAGACGCTGACCCCTCCGTAAAAATTGGCGCAATTGGGCCTCATAGTCCTTACGGAGATGATGGGGTCGGCTATGCAGACGCACTTGGGCCTGTAGCGACAGAGAGATTAAGAACTGCCTTCTTAAAAGGTGAAGAGGAACTGTGCAAGGATTTAAAAAATAAGAAGGCCTGTGCGAAAAGTCTTGGCGCAAAGCCTGCTTCGCATCCACCAAAATGGTGGGATGTTATATTGCAAGAAGCCAAAGATAGCTTTGATTTTGTTGTCATACATAGATACCGCACTACACGTCTGAAAAATAAGCAGATAAATTTTGACGAGCCTCTAACGTTGAAAGACAATATTAATCAGCTAAAAAAATATATAGAAACTCGCAAAGGTACGAAAGTTGAAATTGCTCTTACAGAGTGGAACACCCCTAAGCAAGTATCTGATATAATGACTGAGAATGAGCACCTTCTTGATATTGCTGAACAGATGGGCAATTATCTTGAAGGGGGGGTTGATTTTGCACTCTACTGGCCGTTTCGAATTAGGGGCAAACAATTCTCCATTGTTTCTTTTGACACTAAAGACGTTTACCAGCCTTATTATTTATTCAGGTTATTTAACCGTTATCATGAAGATGCCCTTTGCAAGGCTGATTATGACAGGAAATCGGGTGTATATGTGCTTTGCACTCAAGGCTCAAAATCATTTGGTTTATTGGTGATTAACCGAACAAAAGAAACGAAAAAGATAATTTTGGAGTCTGCTGGCAAGACAATTATTTTTTCTGGGGGGGAAGCAATTTTGAAAGACGGTAAAACATCAGTTGTAGTTAAAAGCTCCATCTCCGGTAATGAGCCAGACAATTCAATTGCGATAGAGATGATTCCTCAATCAGTAATTGGAATAAAAATTAACAGCCGGTAGAAATTCAATGTTATGGACTCAGAATATAACAAATGGCAAGCCCATTATATGGGAAATGCGATGCTTCTTTAATTAAAGGAGAGTTAACACATGCTTGTTTCATTAAAGCACGGTTTTGTCTTTTTGAGTACTCCTAAATGTGCTTCAACTTCTATTGAGAGCGCATTACAGAAACACTCAGACATTATCGTTAGAGGACCATTTAAACATGCAAACTTTCGCTGTTATGAAAAGCTTTATAAACCAATTCTTTTGCATCACAGCAGAAGAGTTCATATTCAAACAATTTGCTTAGTGAGGGAACCAATAAGTTGGCTTTCAAGTTGGTTTAGATATAGATCCCGTGATGAATTAAAAAGCTCATCACATCCTTCTAACAAAAATAGCACTGCTAATTACTCTTTTGATGAATTCGTTGAAGCATATTGTGCAACTGAAAGGCCAGATTATGCAAGAATTGGGAGTCAATATAACTTTGTAATTAACAAGAATGGAGAAATTGGGGTTGATAAGATCTTTGCTCTTGATAATATTTCTGATTTAGTCAAACTTTTTGAAAAAAAGACCAAATCACAAATAACACTTCCTGAATTAAACAGAAGTCCCTATCTTGAGGTAAGCTTAAGCAACAATTTAAGAAATAAATTAAAGGATAGATTAAGAAATGATTTTGAGCTTTATGAACATGCCCTTAAGAATAATACTATTTAGCTTGCTGGATTATAATGCACTCTAAACAGAAAACAGATTATCGCGGCATCGTGGCAATGGAGAAGTATCCTGTTATTTACCTGAATATGCCGAAGGCTGCCTGTACCACTATCAAGAACCTGATGTTCTATCTTGAATACGGACATTTTTTTGATGATCCGCTCGCTATTCACAAGGCTATTAATTCGTGGAAGTATCTGGTAAATTTCCGGTCACCTGAAAATCTGAATCATCTTATTCGGCAGAGAAAATTTTCATTCTCTTTTGTGCGCGACCCAATAGCTAAAGCCTATTCATGTTTTATTGAGAAAATATATTATGTAACACCCTACTCTTTCCATAAGATCAGAGCATGGTTAGTAAAAAATTATTCCTTGAGACTTCCTGAAGAAAATAAAACAGACCAATTGTACGATAATGCCATGCATCGTGATAATTTCAAGAAATTTCTTTCTTTTGTCGAGGACAATATTGCAGGAAAAACTCCGATCCGGAAGGATCCGCACTGGAGTCCTCAAAAACATATCCTTGATCGTCATGCAGAAAATATTTCCCTGGATTTTATCGGCAAGATTGAACATTATACCAAGGGCATGTCGTATGTTCTTGATGTGATTGGTGTTGAGGATCGCTTAATCCTTGACAAAAGATTTAATGAAGGGCCTCCCCCGCCATATAAACTGTCAGAAATTGCTGATGCAGAGGTCAAGTCTATTGCACAGCGCGTGTATGAGAAGGACTATGTGGCTTTTGGATTATTTCAGTAAAAACTTTTTACCCATGTGAGCATGTTATTAACGGAGGTATTTTTTAAAAATATGAAAAAAAAATGTTTCGTGTTGTTCGGGTCTATGCGAACGGGTTCGAATGTTCTTAATCAGAATCTGAACCAATTTAATAATGTATGTTGCCATGGTGAAGTGTTCAATCCAACATTGAAGGGATTGACCGAAGTGTATTTGAATAAATTCGGCGGTCTTGATTCTGCACAGAAAGAACGTGATCGTGATCCTGTTGAATTCATGGAAATCCTTATAGAGGCAACTGACGCGCAGTTTGTAGGATTTCACTTATTCCCGGGACATTCATCTGAAGTTGTCAGTAAGGTACTGGCGGATACTGAGATCAAAAAAATCTGTCTCAGACGCAGTCTGTTTCAATCATATGTTTCACTCTGCATCGCTCATGAGACAAACGTTTGGCTTGTTCGCCACGAGCAGCAGAAAAAAAGGATACCGTCACCACAGGTACAGATTGAATTCAGAGCTAACAATTTCGAGCGATATGCGAAGGAACTGAACCGCTTCTGGCAACATATTTTTTCGGAGCTTGAGAAAACAAATCAGGAATGTTTCCCGATTTGGTACAATCAGGTAAATGATTTGGATACCCTCAACCAATGCGCTGAATTTCTCGGCTTTTCAGAGAGACTCACAAAGATAAAGAAAACTTTGATTAAACAAAATCCTTCCAGCCTTGAACATGCGGTGTTAAATTATAAAGAACTGCAGGAATACGCTCATTCACAAGGTCTGGACAAACACCTTTATTGATAACCGGAGAATCATGAACACACAAAACTTATCACGCAACGGCATAACAATTCCCTATGATTCGGACGTTATGTCAGATAATATATTAAATCATATTAAGGCCGGCACCTATGAGCAACAGGAAAGTCAGCTTATTAAAGGAATCATTCAGGAGGGCGAGCGTATCCTTGAGATCGGCTGCGGAGTCGGCTATTTGTCCTCAGTAGCAATGAAAACAGGCAAGGTCAGGGAGCTTCTCTGCTTTGAAGCTAATCCAAAGCTGATACCTGTTATTAATAAAACCTTCGCGCTCAATAATGTTCAGGCGCGTTGCCGTAACGGCGTAATTACCAATACCTCAAGCGGTCAAAAAGTCAATTTCTACGTGCGCCAGGACTTCTGGGCCAGTTCGCTGTCTCCTGAACCTTATGGGTACAAAGAGATGGTTGAGGTTGAGGCTGTCAACTTCCAGGAATTGCTTAACGAATACAAGCCCACTATGATCATCTGCGATATTGAGGGCGGAGAAAGTGAATTGTTTGAAGGTGTCCAGTTGTTCGGTGTAACAAAAGTCTTTATGGAAATCCACCAGAATGAAATGGGGAGGGGGAAGATGAAAAGTCTATTTGAAAGATTCTGTCATTTGGGTTTTCATTATGATGTATGGCATTCTAACGGACAGGTAGTGCTTTTCAGTCATGTCAGTCGGTGATAGTAGGAAAATCTCTGCGTTTAATTAAAATGACCAACAACGGGCTAACACATAAATTTAATAATTACTATCACCATCGTATTAGATTGCCTCGATTATACCGCGC
>CAZBSJ010000155.1:0-4510 GCA_964494165.1 uncultured Nitrospiraceae bacterium | reverse complement strand
AGAGAAACTTTATTGTGCGTCCCGATGGATTTGATATCCCTCATTCTGCGACAAAAATTCATGGAATTACAACAGACATGGCAAACGAACAAGGAGTTCATCTACGGGTTGCCTTGAATGAATTCTCATTTGCCATCAAGCGAACAAACTTTTTAATTGCTCATAATATCAGCTTCGACGAGAAAGTCGTTTCTGCCGAATTTTTGAGGTTAAAAAAGCCAAACCCTTTGCTGAGCAAAAAAAAGATTTGTACAATGAGGTCGTCGGTAAATTTTTGCAAGTTGCCATGGCGAAACGGTTATAAATACCCAAAGTTATCCGAACTATATACTGCTCTCTTTGACGATTACTATATAGAAAATCATGATGCTTATGATGATGTTTATGCCTGCGCAAAGTGTTTTTTTGAGTTAAAACAAATGGGAATAATTAAGCTGCCAATAATCAAAAAAAATAAAGCTATCGACAAGTGGAAAAGAAGTTTGCACCAGAATCAGGCCACTTCTCTCTCAAGACAAAAACCTGATGATATGGCTTCTTTTAGTGCACCATCCGATTTAGATAGTGCGAGTGGGATAAAAAAACGCCTAATGAAATTTTTTAATCTTTTTTTTAAGAAACAAAAGTAATAGCGATTGAGGTTTGTACATAATTGTGCCTAAATTGTGCCCGTCACAATTAATTTCATTCCAAAATACACCAACCTATTCCAACATTGAGAAAAAACAAAAGCCCTTGAAATCAAAGGATAAATCTCTGAAATCAAGGGCTTAAATTAGTCAACGCAAATTGCCTTATTCAGACTTAAAATCCCTCGTCCCCAAAGGGCGTGCCGGTTCGAGTCCGGCCTCCGGCACCATATTAAAACTCGAGCGGCTTTTTTAATGAATCCATGAACTCTTTCATGGACTCTTCTGCCTTTCTGTTAGATTCTTCACTCCTGGCTTTCTGTTCTCCAGCCCTTGCTTCCCATTCGCTTATATTTTTCTCGAACAACTCCAGTTTGGATGCTTCCTGTATCGTTGTATCATCTTCTATCTTGTCCTGTTTATCTTCTTCAGTCTTCTTTTTTGACTCTGTTTTGCCGTTCTTTGATGAGGGCGGAGTGGTCACACTTCTGGTAAAGATGTCTTCTTTTTCCCGCTTTATCACCTCTCCTCCGCTTATAAAAGCAACATCGCTTTTATTGATACAGAAGAGGCCGACAGCCTTTTTGTAAGTACATAATTGGCTGCCTCTTTCCGTACAATTGCCCCATTCCAGCACATTTCCGTTTTTCAGAGTAATCCTGACTATCTTATCCGCATCTGCTGCTACAGAGGAAATAAGCAGAAATAGCAGAATAATAACCGTTTTTCTCATGCGTCAGCCCTTGTTTCTGGATTTTTTCTTTATAGATTATAGTAGTAGTAATTATTGGATTTTGTAAAGGCTTAAGAACTGCCCTATAGGCAGGGCATAAATGATTTAACTTACAGGAAGGGAAATATCAATAAATTTACAGGGCTATCCGCCTATAAAACCGTTAACCAGCTTTATTAACTCCTGTGTCTGTATAGGTTTTGGAAGATAAGCATTAGCTCCGATGGCAAGCGCCTTCTTTTTGTCTTCTTCAGCACCCTCTGTAGTAATTATTATTATCGGAATATCCTTGTAGGCAGGGTTACCCCTTACCAGGCTGACAAGCTTCAGGCCGTCCATAACAGGCATATTTATATCCGCCAGGATAAGATCTATCTTTTCGGATGACAGCTTTTTCAGAGCGTCAACGCCGTCCGTAGCCTCAAACACCTTGGAGTTTGCGATCCTCTTCATGGCAAAACTTATCAGCTGCCTCATAGTCGGAGAGTCTTCTACTATAAGGATATTAGGCATTTTATTTCTTACCTCCTGGTTTATCTTTTAGAAGATCAAGAAAACTTTGTATGGTAGTCAACTTCCTCTCAGATTGTGTGTAAAGCTTGGAAGAAAATATTGCGGTTGCGGCGTGTCCCGCAAGCAGATTGAAAAGTTCATAGTCAACATTCGAGAATTTATCCTTTTGCATCAGGAGCGAATATATCGGGATAACTCCTATTACATGCTCCTTAATCTTGAGCGGGATACAGACTATTGGATGGGTTCCAGAGACATCTGTCTTATTATGGATATCATCGGCAAAGTAACTTTCGCCTTCTTTTGCAACAGTGCCGATTATTCCTTCTCCAAATTTTATTTTTGGCACATCTGTAACTGCCATTCCCTCTGTGGCAACAGTAGCAAGTTCGTTTGTCTTATCATCCATCAGAAGAACGGCAAATTTTTCTGCGCCTATCAGATTTATTACAATCTCGAGAACAATCCTCAAAACCTCATTAAAATCCATTGTTGAATGCAGCTGGTAGCTGGCTACATAAAGGTTGGCAAGATTGTTGTTTTCTTCTTCAACTTCTATATACTTTGCTGCAAAATCCTTATTTTCCTCTTCTACCCGTGCATATCTCTCAGTGAGGGATTTTATCTCGTCTTCAAGATCCTTTATCCTCTGTTCAAAAAGCTTTATCCTTGATTCATCGCCTGAACGTTCCACAGACTCTGAAAGCTGTGCTATTTTGAATCTCAGCTTCTCGTTTTCCTTGAGAAGCTCTTGTGTAAATTCTTCTCCCTTCTTGAATATCTGGAGAAATTCATCAGATTTTTTAGTAATATTTGGATCTTTTTCCATCAATCTTACCCTCTTTTAACTATTTTTACCAATTCGCCAGGTATATCATACAAAGGAAGTATCTGATCCACTGCTCCGGTACTTATAGCCTCACCCGGCATCCCGAAAACTACGGCAGTCTCTTCTGACTCTGCAATAGTATACCCCCCTTTTGATTTAATTTCCAGTATCCCTTTTTTGCCGTCATTACCCATGCCTGTAATAACGACTCCCATCGCCCTGTTATTATAATAATCTGAGACAGATATCATCATCGCATCGACAGAAGGCACATACTTATCCTGAGGCGTTGATTCCTTTAACTGGATGTGATATTTATGTCCCTTTTTTTTCAGAACCATATGAGAGCCTCCGGGACATATAAGTACCTTCCCTGGCTCAACAACATCTCCTTCCTCTGCCTCTTTTATTCTCACCTCTGAAAGTTTGTCAAGTCTTTCAGCCAATGGTCCTGTGAACCCCTTAGGCATATGCTGGCTGACTAAAATGCCCGCCTGGAAATCATTCGGCAGACGGGTAAGTATTATCTGAAGCGCAGCCGGCCCCCCTGTCGAAGAGCCGATGGCCACTACATCAATATCGCTGACAGACGGAATTTCAAGCTTAGGTTCAGTCTCATTAACATCGAGCAGCTGAAGATTTTTACTGAGCTTGTCCATTCTGAGACTTTTTATTCCCTTCACCTTATTCAGGAGGTCCTTTTCTATGCCCTGCAGTTCAGACGATGCCCTTTTTGTAGGCTTTGCTATAAAATCAACAGCGCCCAAAGCAAGGGCTTTGAACACTGTTTTAGTGTCTGAAAAAGAGCTGACCATTATCACAGGCGTAGGCCTTTCTTTCATAAGCCACCTTAAAAAACTGAAGCCGTCCATTCCAGGCATCTCAAAGTCCAGAGTAATAAGGTCGGGTTTTAATCTGAGCGTTTTGGACATAGCATCCACGCCGTCAGCTGCGATGCCGATAACCTCTATATTCGGGTCAGCCTCCAGCATCTTTTTGATTGTCTGCCTGCTGAACGCAGAGTCATCGACTACAAGAACTTTTATCTTATCCGCCATCATGCTTTATTTCCCCTCAATAGTTTTTGCAAGATTTGGTGCTGCTTCATCTGATGCTGCTTTTAAAGGCTTCTGATACACCATGTCATTCTTGAAGTGCTTCAGCGTAAAGGCAGTTGAGATGTTCATCAAAGATTCAGCGTGTCCCAGCAAAAGGTAGCCGTTGTCCACAAGCCGTTCGTGAAAGTTTTTTATCACTTTTTTTCTGGCCTCCTGGTCAAAATATATCAATACATTTCTGCATAGTATAACATCCATATTACCGACAAATTTAACTTTGATAGGGTCCAGGAGATTAAGACAACTGAAATTTACAAGCTGTTTCACGCCGTCATTTATCCTGTACTGGCCGTCTTCCTGCACAAAGTATTTCTGTATATAATAGTCTTCTGTCGTCCTGAAGGAATTTTTTCTGTAAACACCCTTTCTTGCATGATGCAGTACCCTCTGATTTATATCGCTGCCGAATATTTCGATGTCCCAGCCGAAGAAATAGCCCTGCTCCAGAATCATCATTGCAATGGTATAAGGCTCCTCGCCTGTAGAACAGCCTGCAGACCATATCCTTATCTTTCTTATGTCCCTGTTTCTGTTCTTCAGCTCAGGCAGTATCTCATCGCTTAATGTCTTAAGCTGGTTCATTTCCCTGAAAAAATAGGTCTCATTTACAGTAAGGACATCAACTATATATGTCAGTTCTTCGTCCTTACGCTTGTCGTATAACAGAAGCCTGTAGTAATCCCTGAAG
>CAZBSJ010000154.1:1555-4511 GCA_964494165.1 uncultured Nitrospiraceae bacterium | reverse complement strand
AAAAGCTTTTGCATCTCTGCAAATCAGTCCTATTTTATTCGCAGATTTGCAAAAAATGAAAGGAGATAATTGGTTAGAAAAGCTTGACGCTTAAAACCGAACCCTTAAGAATGAGATCATCCCATATTTTAGAGATGTCTTTATCAAAAACAGATTCTGAATCAGCCTTCATTACGTACCAGTCTCCTCTGGATATCTCGTTTTCAAGCTGGCCTGGTGACCATCCTGCATAGCCGGCATATACACGGAATTTTTCATTTTTGCCATCAGCCATCTTTTTTAAATTATCCAGGAAATCCCTGCCAGCACTTAAATATACACCTTCAACTATTTGATGAGATGTCTCAGGCATTTTAGGCGCTCTCATAAGTAAAAAGAACTGATTGCTTCCCACAGGACCGCCATAATATACATTATCACTAAGCTTATGCAATCCTTTTATATCAGGGAAAACTGTCGCAAGTCTCCTGTCTGAAAGGCGGTTGATTATTAATCCTGTTGTTCCATGCCAGGAATAGTCGATAATAAGAATAACAGTCTTCATAAATCTTGGGTCTTTAATCTTTTTGCTTGCTACAAGAAATACTCCTCCAGACAATCCGGGCTCTGTCATATCGCGTTTAAAGGAAGGCAGGCGATTAGCAGACTGAAACGGCAAGGGATCAGAAATTTCAACAGTGTATTTATCGGCAATTTCTCCATTTGCTACGCATGCCCATCCAAGCAATACATCAACAAATAAAAAAATGTTGATAAATTTTCTGTTGAATAATTTATATTTAGAAACAATCCCCATCTATATGCTCATTAAAATAAGACTTAGCTCTTTGTCTGCTCCTTCACAAAATCTTCTATGATTGATTTGTAATCATCTTCAAGGTTAATGAACTTGATTCCGTACCTGTTCGAATCAAATTCAGCTTGTTTTTCAGCTTTCCTTACAACTTCTGCCTTTGCAGTCACACGCTTTGAATTAGGGAAGAAAAAAGAGCATACTATCAAATCTCCTCTCTCAAGCATCTTTTCTGATTCAAACAGCATGCCGGATGCGCTTATGTTTTCAGAGAAACACAGGAAAGACAGATTCTTATATCTTCCCTGAACTTTAACTCCCAGCGGCCCCCTGAAGACCTCACGCTGGTGTATATCAAGCAGTTTAGCTGCCCTGTCCAGAAGGACCGGCATTTGTATAGGTGTAGTTATAAAGGCATTAGCCCTGCATGCTGAACATCTTTCAATATTAGCCTTGCCGTCAGAGCATGCGATGATTACGGATACTTTGCATAGTTCTTTATCACCCCTTATAACTGAACACAACTCTTCCCCGCTAATATCAGGGCTGTCAAGACCTGTGATTATAAGGTCACAGTCCTCAGTTTTGTGAATATTCAGGGCTTCTGTGTTCGAGACTGATCTTAATATTTTGATATCGGATCTACTGAAAGGGCTTTTCTCTTTTTCAATTAACTGATAAATCTCATCTGCTATAATCACTTTTTTCATCAAAAGAATTCTCTTTGTAATAATGCTTAATTATATCAGTTTTAGGTTTTATATAACTATCTCACATTGGTATTTCTCACTCCTGACGGCCTCCAGGCAGGAGAGATCACTCTCTGCCCATCCGAATTCTTAAGACATGATGCCCATGTTATCCTGAAATCTCCGAATTTATCGTTGATCTCATCCATTGCTGACAGCAGGGCCCTTTCTTTTGCGCTGTCTTTAAACAGAGACATCTGATTAGAGTCTGAGCTGAGTTCTGAGATGCTTATACCGATAAGCCTAATGCTGTCCCTTAATCTTAGGCTGTTCAGTATTGATAAGGCATGCCTGTATATCTCATGCGTGTGATTTGTGTGCTCAGAAATAGTTGCCTGTTTTGTAAATGTCTCGAAATCAGGGTATCTTATTGTAAGGGTCACTTTTTTGCCTAAAAGTCTGTGTCTTCTTGCCCTTTTCCCAACCATTTCAGAAAGCTGAAGCATATACATTTCTATCTCGCGTCTCTCGCTGATATTCCTGGGAAGAGTTGTGCTGTGACCTATAGATTTTGGATCTTCTCCATCAGAAATTACCTTTCTATTACATATTCCCATTCCCATCTCTTTAAGCTGTTCCCCTATAATCCCGAACTTATTCCTTAGAAGGCTTACCGGCGCACGACCAAGTTCCCCGCATGTGCTTATTCCAAAGAGTTTAAGCCTGTCTGAAATCTTAGTGCCGATGCCCCAGAGTTCTTTCACAGGGAGTGATTCCAGCAAAGATGGCATTTCTTCAGTCCGGACCCATCTTAATCCATCAGGCTTTGAGATATCGCTTACAAGTTTAGCAATCAATATGTTGGGGGCTATGCCTATCGTACAGTTAATCCCGAACCTTTTCTTAATAGCCTGTTTCACTGCTGTGCCTATAGCCTCCGGACCTCCGAAAAGATGATGTGTTGTTGTTACATCAAGGAATGCCTCATCAATAGAATATATTTCGATGTCAGGCGTGAATTGTCTGTATATCTTTTCCAGTTCCTTGCATGTGTAAGTATATTTTTCATTGTCTCCAACCACAAAGATCAGGTTCGGGCATAGTTTTTTTGCCTCATACATATTCATGCCTGTTTTTACCCCGTATTTTCTTGCCTCATAAGAGCGGGTGGTAATCACAGTCCTTGCCCCTGACCCAATAACAGCAATGGGCTTTCCCCTAAGGCGCGGATTTGCCTGCTGTTCAACAGAGGCAAAAAATGCATCCATATCTGCGCAGATTATGATTCTTTCCATGGCTCTGATATTGTTTTTCTTCAGCTACATCGCAGGTCAATATATGAACTGAAAGGTTCCTTTTTTATTATTGCGTCAGTACAACTATGCCTTAAAAAACAGGCATTAACTGCCTAACCTTAAGCCTCCATATTCTCCAGCATCCACAACAACGAGCTTGTATCAAAACTAATTTCATA
>CAZBSJ010000154.1:0-1455 GCA_964494165.1 uncultured Nitrospiraceae bacterium | reverse complement strand
CTGGGGATTTACTATCACATAATCTCCGTCCAGAATTCCTGCATCTATCATGCTCTCGCCCGTGACTCTTAACGAAAACAGGCCGTCGGACTTAAAGAGATTTTTGTCAACTAAGATATGAGTCTCTATGTCTTCAACGGCAAGAACAGGCCTGCCGGCCCTTATTCTCCCTGCAACAGGGATAGCAACCCCTTCAGACAAAGTTAATCCTGTTATCTCTATGCCTCTTGATTTGGACGGGTTTATTTTTATTGCGCCTTTTCTTTCAAGCGCCTTAAGGTGCCCTCTTGCAGCCGGCCATAGAAAACCGAAATGCTCCCCTATTTCCCTTACAGTAGGCGGATAGCCGTGCTCCCTTGCAAAGGCTGAAATGAATCTAAGGATATCTCCCTGCCTTTCAGTAAGCCCACTCTTCATATATACATATGTATACTATTATTAAGGCTTTGTCAAGAGCCAGGACATACAGTTTCTGATATAATCTTTATAAAAATACTTGCAGGAGGGAAAAATGTCTGAGGAACTATACGATGTGATAATAATCGGCGGAGGACCTGCAGGCCTTTCTGCTGCACAGTATGCAGCAAGGGGAAAATTAAAGACAATTGTCATTGATAAATCCCAGACTGCAGGTGCACTGGCATACGCCCACAGAATAGAAAACTACCCTGGTCTTACAAAGCCGCTAACAGGTAAAGAGCTGCTCGATATATTCAGAAATCAGGCGATTGATTTTGGAGCTGAATACGTTGAAGCACAGGTAATAGGAGTAAACATTGCAGGGAATGTAAAAGAAATATTTACAATGGAAAAGAATTACAGCGGCAAGACCATGATAATAGCAACCGGCGCTATGGGCAGAAAACCCACCATAAAAGGAGAGGCTGATTTCCTGGGCAGAGGGGTAAGTTACTGTGCCATATGCGACGCAGCATTTTACAAAGGGAAAACCGTATGCGTAATAGGAGACTCCGAAGAAGCAGTAAAGGAGGCTGGCCTATTAACGAAATTCGCCGAAACCGTCTATCTCATATCTCCATCGCCAAAACTAAAGGTCGAAGATGACCATCCGAGCTTAAATATAAATAATCTCAAGCCGCTCCTGGGCCATTCAGTCTTGGCGATTGAGGGAAATGAGATAGTTGAACATATAAAACTTTCCACGCCTGAGAAGAAAGAGAGCATCCTTAAGGTCGCAGGTGTTTTTGTATATCTGCATGGCAGCAGGCCTGTAGTCGATTACTTGGGCGGTTCGATCGACCTGAGCACCGAAGAATGTATTGTTTCAAGCAGAATGATGGAGACCTCTGTCCCGGGTGTTTTTGCGGCCGGCGATGTAATATGCACTGAAGTAAGGCAAGTTGTTGTTGCTGCTGCGAATGGCTGCGTTGCAGCCCTTTCAGCCGAAAGATTTATCTCGCACAGAAAAAGAAGAAAATACGACTGGGGGAAATA
>CAZBSJ010000153.1:0-4530 GCA_964494165.1 uncultured Nitrospiraceae bacterium | reverse complement strand
GAGATACACTCCTCTATATGGGGTGAGATATAAATGCTTTTTATCAAAACGCCCAGCTTTATGAAATGTGATTACCAGTGGTGATTCAGTGCAAGCCAAGACACTCAAAAACTTTTCGGCTTCGACCTGCACAATTATACCGACCGTGCTAATCGCATGGATTGTTTTCGCACTAGCGACAAGAGTTGATTGAAACATACTTAGCTCCTTTCTGTGCTCTCTAATACCACTTAGTTCCTACGGTTTTGGGTCGAACTGGATTGCTGCTTGAAAGATCAAATTCTTGTCCCCCTCGGCAAGCTGAAACCAAGGTTTTCCCTCGTTCGGGGTAAAAACTTGTTTACCCTGCCGAAAATGGTTCCTCCACATTTCTGCTAAATCATCTACTCCTTGTGCAAGAACATAATAAAGAATGCTTCCTCTACCGAAAAACGCCCGTTTCAGGGCATTAATCTCTCTATGGGTTAATGCCGTGCGGTCTGCTTCTCTCAATGATGCTAGTATTCTCGCTTCAGCAACCCCGTAATAAACGCCTCGAGGTCTCCAAACGCCCTCTGGTGGAACCGCTAATCCAAGTTCTTTAGCAATAAGAGAATTCGTTAGTATATGCTCAGTACTCCCCTCGTAACTAACTCCACCCGACATATTCCAACCGATAATATCAGTGAGCTCATCAAAGAGAACTTTAGGGACAATCCTTTCCACAATCTCTTCAAGATTCGGCTTTGAAAATCGTCCCAAGTCGTGCCGAGTTTCAAAGCCACAAGTTTGACATTGCCCACTAACTGACAATGATATCTTGGAATGAATTTTCAATCCTATCCTACGTTGGCATCTCGGACAGATGTACCAAAGCGGGAAGTCTTCTAAATGTAATCTAAGATTATTCTTGATGCTAATTCCTCGCATCTGTAGACGTGTCACAACTTGGTCCGATATCTCTACTGATGAGGGATATTGCTTCAGTAGGTACTCATAGCATTTTCGCATGAGTGGAGCCACTTCAGTCATCGGAAAAAAAGCAGTCGGAATTCCCCAATAGAGATTAACCAATCGGCTCATAAAAATAGCGTTAAAGTCAGAAAGGTTTAGTGAACGGTCATAGGCTTCCCATATCTCCTTTCGAATCACATTAATTCTTGAAGAGAAAAGGTCGGTGTCCGGACACTTCATTCCCAAACAATATAGTTTCTTTATGTTTGCATGACTCAATTCTTCAATTGAGGTAAGCCAATTGGTTATTGTTTGTCGCGAAGGCTTTCCTATTGCACATTGAACCTTTCCGTGGAATTCTCGGGGGACCGGCAAAGAGATGTGAAGAGCGCCATGCTCCCTGTCTACATCGGGAAACTGGCTCATTCGAAGCCTCTTATCACTTATGTCATCCCAATCAACTATGAAAAATAATTGACAAGGCGATAACAAGGCATTCTTCTCCAAAAGCCTTGCTGCAAAATCTAAGTAAATGAACTGCGCGTAAACCGCGAAATAGGCAAAGTGATCAGCTGTGTGGGCAATGCGCAGGACCGGAGCATTGTGACAAAATCTTTGTAAGTTCTCTCGAACCCCACTTGTCAATGTGCCAGCTCTCACGTGGAATCCTTCGGAAATTTTTGCCAAACTAAAATTATCCACGAACGACTGTGTGCGAATTTTGCTTGCTCGATAAAACTGCTCTATTAAATGAGCAAGAATAGAGGGACTTTCACTGCGGAGACCGGGCAGGTTTTCGAATAAATCATCGTACTCTGTATATCCTTTTTGCGCCATATCGACAAGCAGACGTGCATTAATCATTCTCTACTCCTTGTTTTGCATTGGGTTCGTGGTCTGCTTTCAACTTCTCTTCACTCATCTGTCTATGAGAAGAGATGCCATCATGAAATGAATTCGGACCTCTGCCAGTAAATATCTTAATTACATTGCTGCCAGCCCTCTGTTTTGTTCATGCAGTATCTTAGATACTACCAAAGGAACTCAATAACTCTGGGTTGATTTTCGTGGTCAGTATAAATGTTTGTTTCACGAGGCGGATATTTCGCCTGTTCGAGAACAAAATCCCGGATCTTTTGAATGAGTTCTGGCATGCTCTCCAAGATCAAGACTGAAGGCAACAATCCATGACTGATTACTTGCTGAATCAGTCGGTTTGTTATTTGTGTTCCATCTCCATCGTCAAAACGTGCTTCGAAAGGTTCGTTAGTTGAACTAGAGAATAGCTCTTTCCTACGTGGTTTGTAGGGTAGGTTTGCTACTATTAAGTCGGGTTGGATATCTAGACAGCTAACAAGGTCGGAGTTTATATAGCCAATGCTTTTTAGCACTCCGTGCTTTGCAGCATTCAATTTTGCAACCTTTATCGCCTTAAAAGAGATGTCAGTTGCGAAATACTGAATTCTCTGCCCCTTAAACTTTTTAGCTATAGATATTACTATGTTTCCGGATCCTGTACCTACATCAATGATTTTTATTGGTTGATCTGATTTCTTCAGTAATTCCTTCAAACGGAAAATTGCAACAGACACTACCTTCTCGGTTTTTTTTCGAGGTCGTAAAACCCAGTTATTTACTGAAAACCAAGAACCACAGAATTCAACTTCTTTATCAGTCGGACTCTCAAGCTTTTGGGGTAATGTCCGATTTTCGTCTTCTAATACAAAAAATCGATGGTTGCGAAATGGACTGGTGTATCCCATGACCTTTGTGTGAAAGCTTATAGTACTGATGCCAAAGCATAAGGAGCAAAAATGCTTAATAGTCTGAGCTATATGCCTTTCTGAATCAAATGAATACAGAAAACTGGATAGTTTTGTTGTTAATTCTCTCATAGGCGATTCTCTCTTCCTCGACATTTGCATACAATTCTTGTGTTCCACAAATCAGGTCATAGTTACTTTTTGCTCCTGCAACTGTAGCCTTTTATAGATTAATCCATACCCCCGATCAAAAACAAGATATAATATTGTAAAAACGTTGACAATTTACGCAATGTTCTTGACAGCCTAGGGAGAAGCATAATGACACATCCTTTCGGCGACTTAATTACGCAGCACTTGAGCCGCAAATATGGTTTTAGCCAAAGCAAGCTGGCTGAGTGCATAGACCAAGATGCAGCAGTTATAACGCATATGTGTCAAGGAAAGCGCCTCTCTGGCACCTATGCTAGGGAGCGTGTAGTAAAGATTATTGCCTGCTTCCAAAAAGAGGGGGTTCTGAAGGATCTGGACGAAGCCAATGCCTTGCTTGAAGCTGCCGGGATGGTCGGCTTACGTAAAACTGATGCTGTGGAATCCAGGAAGGCATCAGAAAGCGTACCACCTCGCTCAATCCATACAAGCATATCCCCCGTAAAGCACAACTTGCCGTCCCCTCTTTCGGGCAGTTTCTGGGGCCGAGAGAAAGAGATTTCTGAAATCAACAGGAGGTTGAAGCCTTATCCAATTTCAAATTACCATTTGGTTGTTATAGATGGCGTCGGCGGGGTAGGTAAATCATCACTGGCTTTACAGATTGCTCATGAGTTTATCAATAGCGATTCTGAACCCCCAGAAAATGAACATTTCGGTGCAATTGTTTGGATTTCACTAAAATCTACAAGATTAACCCCTGATGGTATTATCCAAACTCAACGGAATATTTACGCGCTGCATGATATTTACAGAACAATTGCCATTGTCCTGGGTAAAAAAGAGATACTGGATGGTCCACCTGAACAACTTTATGAGCTAGCACGCCAATTACTTACTGAAAATCGAACTCTATTGATTATTGATAATTTTGAGACACTTGACACACAGCAGGCGCAGCTTGTGACCGATTTTCTCATTGAGCTGCCGGCGCCTACCAAGGCGATTGTGACTACCCGATCTCGAATTCGTATCGGCTATGCCGTTCATTTGGATGGTATCCCTGAGGAACTTGCCTTTCTTTTGATGAAGCAGGAATGCGAGAAAGAAGGCATTTCTTTATCAGAAGTGGAAAAACATGAGCTTTATTCTCGAACTGGTGGAATACCGCTTGCAATTGCCTGGAGTATTGCACAAATCGGAAAAGGTAATACCCCGGCTGGAGTAATTCGTCGCCTGGGGCAGGCAGAGGAGGATATTAGTCAATTTTGTTTTATGGGTTTGTTAGATTTAATTGAAGGCACAAATGCATATAGAATATTTCTATCTTTATCATTATTCGCTACTGAATGTCCTCGGGAACTGCTTGGAAATATATCGGACTTGGGCGATGATGCATTAGGCCGGGACCAAAATCTTGCCTACTTGGAGAACCACTTCATTGTCAGAAAGCACGAAGAGTCCTATAGCTTAATCCCTCTCATTAAACCACTGGCATTTTTTAAATTACAACAGGATACTGGAGAGTACTATCGGTTACAGAATAAGCTCCTGAATTGGATTGTGGAGCAGCTTTCAAATCCTGACAACTTGGACTCAGAGCACAATAGCCGTTATTTCTTAGAGTCTGAACATGAACTACTTCTGAGCCTTGCTAGGGAGTGCAATCGCAGGATGGACCTAG
>CAZBSJ010000152.1:0-4661 GCA_964494165.1 uncultured Nitrospiraceae bacterium | reverse complement strand
ATATAAATCTATCGATTCATCGGAATTATATTTAAATGGGCTATAAGTTAAATAAATATAAGCAGTATTATGTTTTATTAATTAAACTAGAGTTGATGTTTTAGCCACCACATAATGGCATAAAGCTGATAATAATGCCTGTCCAACAACTGCCAAATTTCATGTCTGAATATCCAACCCAGTTCAAAAATGATAAAATGACAGTAAAACAAGACAGAGAGGTATCAATGATGAATAGATATAAAATTGCAGATGAAAAGATTCAGTTAGGGTACAAGCATATTTTCAAGGGTGAGACTGTTAAAGCTTGTGATGCGTGGCTTAGTGCCTGGGAGGAAATTAAGGGAATACTGGACGAAGAGGAAATTAATGATTTACAGGTACTTCAAAATAAGTTTGCTTGGTCTGATTTTTTATTCAATTACATACAGGACTTAGAGATGGAACTCCATAATGCCGAACTGGAGAATGAAGAATATAGTCATAAAAGAATCAAGTACTGCAATGAGATAATCAAGCTGTGCGCTCAGAAGGATGAACTAATCATTGAGAATGCCAAAAGGGCAATTGCTGAATCATACTTTACACTTGGAAACGCAGAAGAATGTGATAAGCTGTACAGCCAGTGGCTAGATGAAGATCCAGCATGGGGATGGGGCTACATCGGGTGGTCAGACTGCTATGGCTTTGGTACAAAAAAGATAAAGCCAGATTACAGTAAGGCAGAAGAAATCATAAGAAAAGCTGTAGAGAAAAAGGATGTCCGTGACAGAATGGATGTTCTTATGCGGTCTATTGAAATATATTCGGGATTAAATCAAAATGAAAAAGCAGAAGAACTAAAAAAGGAAATGAAACAGTTAGAAAAGCTGCCTAAGAAAGTACCTGCGGTCAATACTCCAGTCAAGGCAGTTAAAGTCGGAAGAAATGACTCCTGTCCCTGTGGCAGCAAAAAGAAATACAAGAAATGCTGCGGGAAGTAGCAGACAATGATAATGATAGAAAAATACAAGATTGTACCAGATGAAAATGACAGCAGCAACTTCTATATAAAAAGTGAGGAAAAAAGTATATGTCCTCTATGTTCTCACCCAGACCTTAAAGTGATTGGAAGCCGAAAACGCATAGTTCTAAGCAGCAGAGGTGAAAAGTTAGCGGTAGTAATACGCAGGCTTAGGTGTTCCAAGTGTAACCGTATACATCATGAACTGCCAGATATATTTGTGCCGTACAAGAGGTATTGCAGTGCATGTATAGAAGCTATTGTTGAAAATGAATGCAATGAGGTTTGCTGTGAAAACAGCAGTATCTACCGTATTAAGGAATGGTTCAGATATATAATGGAGTATATTGCAGGCAGCCTTGGAGCAATTGCAGCAAAGATGGGCATTGAGATAGAAGTTAAAGAAAAATCAGCCTTTCAAAGGATAAAGGCTTATACAGGCAAAGAAAAAGGATGGCTGGCAAGAACTGTCCGAACCATAGTAAATACAAATAATTGGGTACATACCCGTTCTGCATTTATGTCCTGAATTGCTTATCATACACTCATGTTGAGACTAAAAAGAACTAAGGAGGAATCAACATGAAGGATCAAAAGAAAGCAGAAGAGCTTGCCATGCAGAGAGTCCAGCTCCTGTCTCCACTTCTTGATGAGGGATTGGATGCAGCTAAGGCAAGGCAGCTAAAGTTACAAATATGTGAGCAGTCAGGAATCTCAGAGCGAACCCTAAGAAGATATCTGGCACAATATAGAGATCAGGGGTTTTCAGGGTTAAAGCCTAAAGGAAGAGGTCCAAAAACTGAAGATGCTGTACCACAGAATATTTTGGAGCAGGCAATACTTTTGCGGAGAGAAGTTCCAAGCCGAAGTGTTGCTCAGATCATACAGATTCTTGAATGGGAAGGTCTTTGTAGACCCGGCGAAATTAAGCGCAGCACCCTGCAGGAGAAATTGTCTGAGCGGGGCTACAGTTCAAGGCATATGAGGATGTATTCCGGAGGAGGGCTTGCAGCAAGAAGGTTCCAGCACAAATTTAGGAACAAACTTTGGCATTCGGATGTCAAATACGGACCGTTCCTTCCCATAGGTCCAAATGGCACATTAAAGCAGGTTTACCTGGTCACATTTGTTGATGATGCTACAAGATTTGTACTTCACGGAGCTTTCTATCCCAGCTTAGAGCAGGTGATTGTAGAGGATTGCTTTCGTCAGTCGATACAAAAGTATGGAGTCCCGGAAGCAGTATACTTTGACAATGGCAAGCAGTACAAAACAAAATGGATGAGCAGAGCCTGCGCAAAGCTTGGAGTAAGGCTGATTTTTGCAAAGCCCTATTCGCCAGAGGCCACCGGTAAAGTAGAGAAGTTCAACAGGACAGTGGATTCCTTTCTTGCAGAGATCAATATTGAGAAACCAAAGAACCTTGATAAGCTAAATGAGCTATTCTGGGTATGGCTTGAGGAATGCTATCAGAATAAGCCTCATGCAGGGCTTGATAACAATGTGAGCCCTGAATACGCATACCGGAATGACAGCAAGGCTTTAAGGTTTCTTGATCCGGACATTATTACCAATGCCTTTCTGCACTGCGAAGAGCGAAAAGTTGATAAATCAGGCTGCATAAGCTTTGAGGGAAAGAAATATGAAGCAGGCATTTCCTTCATTGGCTGCAAGGTTGATGTAATTTACGACCCTGCAGATACAAGAGAGCTTACCATTGAATACGAAGGGCACCCCCCTTTAAGAGCAAAGCAGCTTGTTATAGGAGAGAAGACCGGAAAACGTCCGGAGCTTCCAGAATATCTCCAGCCCAAGCAGGCTGAATCTTCAAGGCTCTTAAAAGCTGCTAAGGAGCAAAATGACAAGAGAAAAACAAACACAGCACCGGCTGTTTCCTACAGAAGCGTAAGAAAGGCTGGTGAGTAAGATGTTTGAAATATTTTATGGGCTTTCCAATATACCTTTCTCCAGAGATATCCCGACATCTGAACTGTACAACTCTGTCATACTGGAAGAGACATTAGGACGACTGGAGTATGCGGCAAAACGCCAGTTGTTTGCAGTAGTTACAGGAGAGTGCGGTACAGGAAAAACAACCACCATAAGAAGATTTAAAGATACCCTTGATCCTGCTAAATTCATGGTGATGTATCTGGCAGACTCAAAGCTGACACCCAGACACTTCTACAAGGGGCTTTTAGAACAGCTGGGCTGTGAGTCCAAATTCTATCGAGGCGATGCCAAAAGACAACTGCACCGGGAGATAGAACTGATGCGAGGGATTCACGGATTACAGCCCGTTGTAATTGTTGATGAAGCACATCTGCTTGATAAAGAGATGCTTGAGGAAGTGAGATTCCTTTTAAATTTCAAGATGGATGCTCAAAGCCCCATGACATTGATACTTGTAGGACAGAACGAACTATGGGAACGGTTCCAGCTGCAGTCTTATGCAGCAATACGGCAAAGAATCGACCTGCAGTGCAAACTGCCGCATTTCGACCGTTCGCAGGCAGGAGAATACATAAAGCAGCACTTAAAGTATGCAGGGGCTGACCATGATATATTTTCAGATACTGCACTGGATGTGATATTTCATTATTCCAGCGGGACAGCTAGGCTGATTAACAAGGTTTGCATCCATTGTCTGCTGTATGGAGCCCAGAATGGACGCAGAATCATAGATGATCACATGGTAAAGCACGTCATCCAGGGAGAATTATCATGATACCCTTCAGATGCTGCTACCAATGGGATGAGGATGAACGAGATGATTGGGATGGACTTATCGAGAAGTTTGAACATGTTGATGGTGTTTGGGAAGTATGTATAACCGGCAGAGGAAGTCGTATCAGGCTGATACTGGGAAAATTCTCACTTGGAGTTTTTGCTTGTGTTCCGGATTTTGATGCCGGATGTTATATCAGTAGTCTTGACGATCTGTATTTGAATAGCGATAGACTAATCCGGGCTATGGAAAGTATTGTAGATGCTACCACCGTTGCATGTGGTCTTAAGGCTCTAAAGGGAATTTTAAAATTCTAAAAGTATATAAGGGATTGGCTTTTATGAGTCAATCCCAGATTTGACAGCTATACCAGCAGTTCCTGGACATTTAATAACGTCAGCTTTTGGGCTTTTTAGATTAGCTGTAACAGCTCTTTATAGTGGATTCTGTCAATGGCATTCTTGATAGCTATTTCATCTTCTGATGGTTCTACTTCAACAGCTTCATAATAGGCGGTTGAACGTGGTAATCCAATCAACTGGCATTGTCTTTTTATGGTTAGCTTTGAATGCTTCCACTCTATTAAGGTTTTCTTTTCCTCATCTCGGAAACCTGTTTGTGCTTTTTTTTTAAGAAATCTACATCCAATGTGAGCTCGCCAATTTTTTGGACAAGGCGCTCCTTTTCTGCCTCGTGTTCTTGTTTTACTTTTTCGATTTCTTCACCTTTTTTATCGAATACGGTTGACATATTTGCGATAAAATCAGCTTTCCAACGGCTTAACACTGGCTGTGCGATATCATATTTCTTTGAAATTTCAGCTAATGTACTGTCTTCTCTTAAGATCTCCAGTACAATTGCTGCTTTTTCTTCTGGGGTCCAATTTCTTCTTTTTCTACTCATACCTATATCATAACTTATTTTTTAGAA